>NZ_JBIUCF010000010.1:0-277667 GCF_044593615.1 Nonomuraea sp. NPDC051941 | reverse complement strand
GCCGGGCAAGCTACGATCTCCTCCGGAAAATGGCCCTGCTGAACTGAGCCCAGGATCACCGAACGTGATCACTCCCCGCCAAGTGCGACAGACCCCGGTAAAGGGCCGGGAATCTCCGGCGCTACGTGGCCAGACATAATCCCTTGACGGCAAAAGTACGGCCCCGCCGTGCGGCGGGGCCGGAGGTGTCGAGGTGGTGGGTCGCGGGTTCGGGGCGGGAGTCTCACATATGCAGCCTCCACCGCCTGCCGACTCTCGCGGCCAGTCCCTGTTAGCCCCGAACTTGAAAGCCGTCTCGGGGATCTTTGCCTCACGAGGCTTTGAAACAAGGGTTTGCTTTCGCTCGTCCTTTCGGCCTTCCCCTCGCCTGTGGCCCCCGGACGGATCAGGTGCTCTTGGGCTTTTCCTCTGAGCTCCGCACCCCGCAGTTACCCGCGACGCACGTCAGAGTAGGGACGGATCTTGGACACTGGTCCGAGCTGTGACCACGGCTTCATGCCGGACCTCCTGTCATAGCTGCTCATCGAGTGCGGCCTCATGTCGCACCACGTCAGGCAAGTAGGTGGCGCTGACGTCAGGTGTGGTGGGCCATCTTGATGGCTGAGATCAGCCTGCCACCGGCGTACTACCCCGCCGTCCTTCCCAGCCGCCGAAGGTCGGCAGCAGCTCCTCCAGCTCCGTCATGGAGTGGGTGATGTTGATGCAGATGCAGCCCCCGCGTGGAGACTGCTTGGACACAGTTGGGACGGACCCGCACCGGAGGTTGTGGTGCTCGCCGACGTGGACGCTGACGTGGACGCCGACGCGTTCCCGCCCGGTCACTCGGGCCTGATGGCCAGCACGGCGTCGGAGACCGCTCGGAGGGTGGCGATGGGGTCCTCGCCGAGGGGGTAGACGCCGACGTGGTCCGCGCCGGCATCGAGGTGCGCGGTCAGGCCGCGCGCGAGGTCGGCCGGGTCGCCGTAGGCAAGCAGTGCGTCGATGACGCGGTCGCTCCCGGTGCCGGAGAGGTCCTCGTCGGTGAAGCCTAGCCGCCGGAGGTTGCTCGCGTAGTTGGTGACCTGCAACGCCTTCCCGGGCGGTGCGGCCCGGGCGACGGCGCGGGCCCGCTCGACGTCGGGCTCCGCAAGCGCGAAGTGGCCGGGAAGTAGCAGCTTGCCCGCACCCAGGACCTCCCTCGCCCGCCGGGTGTGCTCGGGCGTGACCATGCAGGGGATGGCACCCGCGGTGCGGTCGCGGGCCAACCCCATCATTCTCGGACCGAGGGCGGCCAGCACCACCCGCTCGGCCGGGACGCCGGCCAGCGCCAGTTGGTCCAGGTAGGACACCAGGGTGTCATATGGCGACGCCCACTCGGCGTGGACCTCGCGGTGCCCGACCCCGACGCCGAGAAGGAACCGGCTGGGGTGCCTGGCGACGATTCGGTGGTAGGAGGCGGCGACGGTCTCGGCGTCGGCGGTCCACACGTTGACCACGCTCGTGCCGACCACCAGCCGGGTGGTGGCGTCGAGGAGCTTCTCCGCGAAGGCGAGGTCGGCCGGTGGCGATGCGTCCAGCCAAAGCGTGCCATAGCCGGCCCGCTCCACCTCCATCGCGCTCTGCGGGCTCACCTCATGCTCGCGTAGGTGGGCGCCGAGCAGACCCAGATCGATATCCATGATCCGATCCCAGCACCAGGCCCCATTCGGAAACCAGGACCAGTTCCGACGCGCTCGATAACCTGGAGGCATCGTCGCAGAACAGGGGGGCTCGGTGGAACTGCGGTCACTGCGCTACTTCGTTGCGGTCGCCGACGAACTGCACTTCGGGCGGGCCGCCGAGCGGCTGCACATCGCCCAGCCCGCGGTCAGCAGGCGCATCGCCCAACTGGAACGGGAGCTGGGAGTCCGGCTGCTGGACCGTTCACCGCGCCGGGTTCGGCTCACTGCTGCGGGGCACCGGGTGCTCGCCGCGGCGCGTGATGCGCTGGCGGCCGCGGATCGGGTCCAGGCCGCCGCCGGTGCGCCGGCGGGCACCATGCGCATCGGTACTGCCGCCGGGTTCACCGCTCGCCTGGAACGCGGGATCGACGCGCTGCGCGAGCACTCCTCGGCGCTCGGCGTCGACGTCGTGCTGGTCGACCTTCCACTGGCGGCCCGTCTGGACACCGTGCGACGGGGGGAGATCGATCTGGCACTGGCCCGGGGGGTGCGTTCGGCACCCGGGCTGCGGGTGCTGCCGACGTGGACGGAGCAGCTGTTCGCGGTCGTGTCCGTGCAGCACCTCGCCGCCGGTCGCTCGACAGTCGACCTGGCCGATCTCGCCGTCGGCGAACTGCGGATCCCGTCGCGGGACCACGGCCTGTTCCTGCCGGAGGCCTTGAAAGCCGCGATACGGAAGGCCGGGGTCGAAACTCGGGTCGGCCGCCTTGCCGGGACGGTCCAGGACACGATCGTCGAGGTCGGTTTCAATCCGCGTAGCTGGACCGTGCTGCCAGGCGACCAGGTCGCGGAGATCCGCTCCACCCGGGTGCGGGCAATCCCGTTCACCCCGCAGACCACGATCACCGGCAGCGTCGTGGTACCGGTCGACCTCCCGCACACCTGCGTCGCTGCCCACCAGGCGGCCTTCGGAGATTGACCCGTCCACAGCAAGATGCGAACCCGACGCGGTGCGGCGATGGCGGCCCACTCGCCGAGCGTGGGATCGACGGCGCCGCCGCGGAGGGTCGCGACCGACAGGAGGCCTCCGCTGCCGATCGGCGGGCGAGCGCGAGTGACCGTGAGGCCAGCGGACAGGCCGGCGTTCGGCGGCACTGAGCCGGCTGGAGTCGAGCGTCGACCGCCAGGCCGCTGCCACGCAACGGACCGCCCGGAGACTGAAGCCAGACGGCGGCCGGCCATACGGCTCTCCGCTCGGGTCCGTGCGACCAGACGCAAAGTAGCTGTTTATCTGGGGTCGCCGTGAGGCGTCAGGCACGTAGAGCATGTGGGGGGTGGTGCCACGTGGCTTACGGATATCCAGGGGTTGTTCTGTCACGTCAGCCACGTAAGGGATGTGCCGTGCTCCAGACTTCGCCCTGAACAAACGGTGGAAGCGTACGCAGCGCACTGTCGGACCCCCGTCCGTCTCCACGGTTTGTTCAGGGGAATGTGGCACGCCGGCGTCCGGCAAGACCCGCACCATCGTCTGCTGGAGGTTCCGTGTCGGAGGCCGACTACGGGTACGACTGCCTGCGCCTACGCGCCGCTCGGGAGGCACAGGGGCTGACGGTGGCGGAGATCGCGGCCGCTGCCGGTCTGTCGGAGCGGGCGGTGAACTTCTCCTTGGCCGGCACCCGCCACCCTCGCGCTCCGGTCCTGCCGCGGCTGGCTCGTGCGGTCGGCTTGCCTGAACCTCTCGACCTGTGTGACCTGCGCGACGGCGAGCGCATCGTGCATCTGCGCGTGCGAGTGGGCAAGAGCCGCGCCCAGATCGCCGCCGCCCTCGGGTGGCACCCCGGCACCTACCGGGGCTGGGAGCTCGCCGGACGGGCCGAGGACAAGATGAGCGGAGAGCAAGCCGGGGAGAGCGATTGGGACCAGCCGGACCGGGGTCGCTGGGCACCCGCGCCGTTCTTCAACCGGGACGTGCTCCAGCGCGGAGCCATGGTCGACGGCGACTGGCGGCCCCCGGTGTACGGGCCCTACCAGTACGGCAATCCCAACCACTTCGCAGCGTTCGAAGTCCCCGCCGAACGCCTCCGCCAGGTCCTCCAGCGCACCCGCGCAGACCGAGCAGCACAACTCGGAGAACTCCTACGTGGCTGACGTGCCTTACACCTGCCCGAGCTCCTGACCAGTGCTTTCGCTCAACTACCCCAGATAGGCGACGGGTCGTGGTCCAGGCGGCGGAAGGCCCGCGGGGCACCGCGGTGCACGCCGAGTACGAGCGCCTGGGCCTTCGACGTTGTGTACCGTCCAGCACATCCCTAGGGACGTCGCACAGGCCAACTATGTTCCGTTTGACCTTGTCCCGCTTCACGGCGTTATTGACGGTGCGATTGAGAATGTCATAGATCAGTTTGAGGGTATTGCCCGATGTGCAGCAGCTATCGGCGCATGAGTAGGGGCCTACTCATGCGCGAACGCAGCGCAGGAACCAGAGTTCCCGTAGCAAGCTCAGGCCTGAATCTCGGAGGACACATGGCACTGAAGCGAACCCTGGGCGTTCTGGCCGGAGCAGGCGTCCTCGTGCTCGGCGGCGGGGTGGTGGCGTATGCCGCCATCCCCGATGGAGACGGCGTGTTCAACGGCTGCGTCGCCAAGCTGACCGGAGTTCTGCGGGTCATCGATCCCGCCGAGGGACAGCGATGCCTGGTCGTCGAAACACCGATCAGCTGGAACCAGGTCGGATCACAGGGTCCCGCTGGCCCACAAGGCCCACAGGGTGCCCAGGGGCCCCAAGGGCCGCCTGGCGTGGGTGCCAGCGGGCCCGTCTTACGAGTTGGCGCCGACGTCCGCTTCCCCCAGGGGGAGAGAGCCTCCACCTTCGCGGCGTGCGAGCCAGGCGAGGTCGCCACCGGCGGCGGCTTCCATGGGACCATTGTGGCTGATTGGGCCATTGAGAAGTCCCAACCGGCGCTCATCCCTGAGGACCAGCAGGGCGCGAGCGTAGGTAGGCCCGGAGAGCCCGTCAACGGATGGTGGGTCATAGCAACGCCGACGCGCAGCGGATCGGGGTCGATAAGGGCCGAGGTCTTGTGTATGAAGGTGAGATGACGGCATCCAGGACGGAATGCTCCTCCACGCTGCGTTCCAGCAGTCCGTAGTAGATGTCCATGCGCCTGCCTCGACCTTGACGTCCTCGTCGCCGTGGACGATCCACCGGGTCGCCAACGCGACGCCGTCCTCGGCGACGACCAGGCCGTCGGGCAGGTCCGAGTCCGACAGTGAGCCGACGCTGGCCAGGTGGTCGTCGGGCGGCAGCAGGATCGTCGAGGCGACTGCCGTGTAGTTCCAGGCCGGTGTTGGTGGGGACTTCCAGGTGGTCACCGCTCTGGCCCATGGCGATGGTGTATGCGCGGTCACCAAGCCTCGAGACGGGCGATGATCTGGACGCTGTGGCCGGGACGAGGGCGAGGGAAGGCGGTACGGAGAGCACGCTGAGCGACGAACTGAGTGACATCCGGAACGCATTGCCGCGCTCACCTGTGCACAACCCTGTACACGAAAACATCGAGTTCCAGGACACGCTCAAGCCGGTCGCCAGATTGTCCGTGCCCGCGCGCTCGTATCTGGCGAGCGCGTACTTCTCGCTGCGGAACGACTACGACTCCGCCGTACATCAGGCGACCTGCAGGCTCGCGGCCAACTATCCACCCGGCACGGAGCCCGGCTCCATCGTCCCGTCATGCCATGCAATCCCCGGCTGGACGGCACGGGCGACCAACATCCAGCTGACGCGATCCAGGCGTCCGCCGTGGTGAACGAGGACATCCGGGTCGAATGACTTCGTGTATCGGCATCCTCTGCCTGTCGTGCTGATCGCCCGGCGGAAGTTGAGCATGCCCTACTCATGCGGCGCCGCCGGTGATCCCTGACGCTGTTGACCATGACAAAACTCGTGGCACTGTTCCTAGTGTTCTGGGGTCCTCTGTACCACCCGACGTACCTCGCCTCGATGTCCGGGACGTACGAGAACGGCGTGGTCGACGGGGAGATCTGGGCATACGCCGGCCAGTGCGCCAGGGCCTTCATCGAGACCAGCTACCAGCCTGCGGGCGCCGGATATTACATCAAGCGGTGGTCATACTCGGCGCCTGCCTGCTCGCCGACGGCGTTGGAGACTACGACACCGTTCCAGATGTACCTTGACGGGCCGGTCGAGGAGATCACCCACATCGGCGCCTCCGTCTGTCGGTGGACGGCATGGGAGTCCATGACCTGCGGCCCTACCCAGACCATCTTCGCTCGCTGACTTCGCTGGCCCCGTGCCCGCTGACCGCCTCTGCGCAGACGTGTGGCGCGACCAGCTCGACGAAGGAGCCGGAATGCCTTGCCTGGGCGGTCCGCCGACCGACGGTTGTCCAAACAGCCCGAGACCGCAAACTGCCGCCGTGCCGATCACGGACGATGAGCGCTCAACCATCACTGGAGTGGGCACTTACGGAGCGCGCGTCGTAGGTCCGCTGCCGGGCGTCGATGTCGTCGGCGTGTTCGACCGCCCAGGTGTAGAGGTGCAAGAACGGCTCACGCAGCGACTCGCCGAGTGGCGTGAGCGAGTACTCCACCCCTACGGGCGAGGTCGGCAGGACACGGCGTTCGATCATGCCGTTGCGTTCCAGACGACGCAGGGTCTGGGTGAGCACGCGCTGGGTGACTCCCTCGAGCTGGCGCTTGATCTGGTTGAACCGTTTCGGCTCGGCCAACACCGCCATCGTCATCATCGACCACTTGTCCGCGATCTGGTCGAGGATCGGACGGGTCGGGCAGTCGGCGCGGAAGACCCAGTCCGGCTCGCTGGTATCGGTCACCTAGGTATCCTCCGCGATGCTTGAGATGCCAAAAGTGCGTTATTGACGCCCCCAGGCGATCACCCAACCATAGGTATACATCAGATACCTAGCGGCGCGGCAGCCACTGTCGCATTGCCGTCGCCGCCTCCGGATAGGAGTCCCCCGGCGTGAGCCAGCTCACCTTCCCCACCCTGCACGTGACGCGCGACCGCGGCGTCGTCAAGGTCGTCATCGACAACCCTCCCGTGAACGTTCTCAGCCTGGCGATGATGGCCGACCTGATGACGCTGCTGACCACATTGCGGAAGGACGAGACGGCCAAGGTTGTCGTGTTCGAGAGCGCCGACCCGGAGTTCTTCATCGCCCACGTCGACATGACGCTCGTGGACGACGAGGACGCCACCGCCGACCCGACCGCCGGGGCGCCGGCCAGGCTCAACGTCTTCCAGGCACTCGGCGAGGCCCTGCGCACCCAGCCCCAAGTGACGATCGTCAAGCTGACCGGGATGGCTCGTGGCGGAGGGGCCGAGTTCGTCGCGGCGGCCGACATGAGTTTCGCGGCGATCGGCCGGGCCGGGCTCGGCCAGATGGAGGTGCTGGGCGGCATCGTGCCCGGTGGCGGCGGCACGCAGTACCTGCTAGCCCGGGCGGGCCGCAACCGCGCTCTGGAGATCGTCCTCGGTGCGGATCTGTTCGACGCGCAGACGGCCGAACGCTACGGCTGGGTCAATCGCGCGCTGCCGACCGACGAGATCGACGCGTTCGTCGACCGGCTCGCCCGAAACATCGCGGACCTGCCGGACGGCACGATCGCGGCCGTCAAGAGTGCCCTGCCGCCGCAGGACCTGGCCGCCGGGATGGTGCGCGAGCACGAGGCATGGGCAAGTCAGTTCGCCCGGCCCGCTGCGGAGAAACTGTTCCGCAGCGCGCTCGCGGCCGGCGCGCAGACCCGCGACGGCGAGCAGCGCCTGGAGCAACTGCTGCGCTCGGTCACGCTCTGAGAAACTTCAGCCGACCGGCAGCCTGGCCAGGGTCGTGGCGCAGGAGCCGGGGCTCGCCGCACGGGCTCCTGCACTGGGTTCCACGGCCTGTTCACGCTGATCGGTCCGTCCGGAATCACTGCCGTTACGTTCGTTCCGGTTTTGTCTGGTACGGCACGTGGAGTGGTGCGTTGTCAGAGAAGATGTTCTCCGAGGAGCAGTTGGAGCAGCTGCGCTCGTTCCCGGAGATCAGCGCAGATGAGTTGATCCGGTATTTCACGCCGACGTCGGCTGACGTGGCGTTCGTGAGTCCCGGCGGGCGAGGCCCTGTCGACCGGCTGGGCATGCTTGTCCAGCTGTGTACGCTGCCGTGGCTCGGATTCGTCCCCGACGATGTGGCCTCGGCGCCGCCGGCGGCGGTGGCCCGGGTCGCGGAGTGGCTCGGCATGAGCAGGCGGCCAGGTGGCTGCGGATGTGGGCTGATCTGGGGCGGGCGCCGCGGACGATCGAGGCCTACGGGGTCGGGCTGGCTGAGTACCTGGGGGTGTGCGAGCGCGAGGGGGTGGATCCGGTGGAGGCAGACCGAGCGCATATCGCCAAGTACGTGCGAGAGCTGTCGAGCAGACCCGGCATGCGCGGCGCCAACGTGGTGTCGATCGACTCGGGGACGGGGCTGGCCAACGCGACGCTACAGCAGCGGCTGGTTCCGGTGCGGCTGCTGTATGACTTCTTGATCGAGAAGGGGCTGCGGGAGTCCAATCCGGTCGGGCGGGGCCGCTACACACCCGGACGGGGTGGTGCCGGCAGTCAACGGGGGCTGGTGCCGCGGCTGGCGAAACTGCCGTGGATCCCCAGTGACCTGCAGTGGCTGGAGGTGCTGGAACTTGCCCGGAAGGAGCCGATCCGTAACCGGGTGATGCTCGCGCTGGCCTACGACGCGGCGCTGCGCCGCGAGGAGTTGTGCTCGCTGGGCACCGATGACCTGGATCCGGCCCACCGGATGCTACGGGTGCGAGCGGAGACCACCAAGGGCCGGCGGGAGCGGGTGGTGCCGTACTCGGCGACGACCGGAGTGCTGCTGGCGAGATACCTCAAGCACCGAGCGACGATCAGCCGAGCCCGGGGGCCGTTGTTCCTGTCGGAGTCGCGGCGCAACGACGAACGGCCGCTAACGTTGTGGACTTGGTCGAAGGTCGTACGCAGGATCGCGGTCGCCGCGGACCTGCCGCGATTGTCCACCCACACAACCCGGCACCTGTGCCTGACCGACCTGGCCCGGATGGGCTGGGAACTGCACGCGATCGCTTCCTTCGCCGGCCACCGGTCGACCGAGTCGACACTGAAGGACATCCACTTGTCCGGTCGGGACCTGGCCGACAAGCTGGCCAAGGGTATGGGCCACATCCACGCCTGGCGGGTCGAGCACTCGCCGCCATCGCCTTCCCCTCGGCGCCCCCGTCGGACCTGCGGTGACGCGGGCATCCCAGGCGGCCACAGAGCAGGCCGCGACTCCGGCATGGTCCTGGATAGCCGACCCCGGCTATGACCGTTCACCTGCGCTGACGACGCTGGAACTGGATGCGCTGAAGGCGCTGGGGTGGGAAGTCCGCCGATGGCACCGCCACTGCCTTGATCATGATCAAGGCGAAAGGCATGCGCTGCAGCGGCTGATCTTGCCGCTGGTCGCCGCCAAGGATCACCTTGAGGTGTCCGTGACGGACGATTTTCAGCGCCGCTCGGCGACTGATGCGGTCGCGCTGGTGTTGCGCGGCTGCGCCACCTACGGCACAAGCTTCTGGGCGTGGGATGCTGCGGCCTGGGCCGAGATCCTCGGCCCAGGCCGCAAGGCGTTCCAGGGCAGCTACCCGGGATGGGCGGACTCTTCGGCCCGGTCTTACGCCATCGGCGTGGCCTACCTGTTCGGCTTCACCGACTTGAACCTGCTCGGCAACGTCGGCCGCGCCGCCGTCGCGCGGAAGGTCTTTGGCATGGCCCCGTCGATGACGCCATCGACCAGGTCACCTCGGTACTGCACGGCTGGGGACAGCGGTCCCCACAGGTCACAGCGCGCACCGCCAGCCTGGTATGTCACGCGCTGCTGCTGAACTGCAGCCCGCTGCTGGAGGACCTGTCACCGGAGGTCCTCCAGAAGTTGCGGACGAACATGACCATCCCATACTCGCTGCGGCAGAACATCCACAGCCTCCACCGGGCCCTGGCGGCCCTCGGCCTCACCAGCGCACCGCCGGCACCAGCACGTCTGGCTCGCCCGCCCGTGGTGGGCGTGGCCCAGACGTGGGTTAGCTGGGTGCCGCGCTGGCACGACACCTCACCCCTCCCACCCCGCGGCCGCAAAGGCCGACGCAACGTGGCTGGCCGCCGAACACCCGGAGATCCAAGAGCCCGGCCAGTGGACCCGCGAACTCTGCGCCGCCTGGGTGGCCCGCCGTCGACCGGCTCCGCATCGGGGACTACATCCAGTCCGACGACCCGCTCCTGGAGCGTCTCGGCGAACCGTTGATGCCGCGCACCGAGGCCGGGCTACCGCAGTGGCATAAGTCCACTCCTCCTGAACGACGATCACATCCCGCGCCGGTCCGGTTGACGCGGCGTACCCGGGCAGAGGCTGACCGCCAGATCGCGGCACTGGAGGCCTATCGTCGAAACCAGTCCGGGCGGGTCTTCGATCGCGTGTGGCCGCCTGAGGTCGCCCTGGCAGGTCCCTGACTGACCTCCCCTCAGCCGGCCAGGTAGGAGATCGAGCGAACCTCGTAGCCGGCGTTTTACAAGTATTGGGGTGTGCTGCAGGACCCCGTGTCCACCGGACGGTGGACGGCAGGTACGACCGGACGGTGCTGTCGCCCGCACACCCTGCCGGACCAGGCTTGACGCATGAGTGAACTACCCGTGCGGGCCGCGTTGTGGAGCGCCCGGCACCCCTGGCGCGCGATCGCCGGCTGGCTGATGTTCGTGGTCCTCTGCCTGGGCGCCGGCATGACGCTCGGCACCCGCGCCGCCGCCACCGAGGATTACCGGGTCGGCGAGGCCGGCCGCGCCGAGACCATGGCCGCCGAAGGAGGGCTGCAACGCAGGCCCGAGGAACAGGTGCTGATCACCGGCCGCGACAACGCCCGGCTCGACGCCGCCGCGCGGGAGGTCAGGGCCAGGATGGAGCGGCTGCCCCAGGTGGAGGGCGTGGCGGCGCCCGCACGCTCCGCGGACGGCGGATCGGTCATGGTCCGGGTGACGATGCGGGGCGCCGAGCTGGACGCCCAGAAACACGTGGATCCGCTGGCCGCGCAGACGGCGGCGGTCCAGGCCGCCTTCCCGGACCTGCGCGTCGAGGAGACCGGCGCCCCCTCCATCAGCAAGGGCGTCAACGCCCAGCGCGGCGCCGACCTGGCGCTGTCCGAGGCGATCACCTTCCCGGTGACGCTGGTCGTCCTGCTGCTGGTGTTCGGCTCGGTGGTCGCCGCGTCGGTGCCGCTGCTGCTCGCGCTCTCTTCGATCGCGGCGGCGATGGGGTTGTCGATGGCGGCCTCGCACGTCTTCCCCGACGCCGGCGTGGGCAACAACGTGATCATCCTGATCGGCATGGCCGTCGGCGTCGACTACTCGCTGTTCTACCTCAAACGGGAGCAGGAGGAACGCGCCCGCTCCGGTGGTGGGCTCGCCCCCGAGGCGCTGGTGAAGCTGGCGGCGGCCACCTCGGGACGGGCCGTCGTCGGCTCCGGGCTGGCCGTGATCGTGTGCGGTGCGACCCTCTACCTGGCCGGGGACGTCATCTTCTCCTCCCTGGCGACCGGCACGATCGTGGTCACGCTGGTGGCCGTGGCCAGCTCGCTGACCGTGTTGCCCGCGCTGGTGGTGGTCATCGGACGGCGGCGGGAGCGGCGGCGGGAACGTCGCCGCGGGCCCGACCGCTCCCGGGCGCGGCAGGGCCGTGTCCGGGGCGTGCTGCTGGGGTCCGCGAGCAGGCGTCCAGCGATCACGCTGGCCGTCTCGGCCGGGGCGCTGCTCGCGCTCGCTGCCCCGCTGCTGGGCCTGAGACTGTCGGACATCAGCCTGGAATCGCACTCGCGGGAGATCCCGGCCATGCAGGTGCGCGACCGGCTCGTCGCCGCGTTCCCCGAGATGAGGGTCACGCACCAGGTCGTCGTGCGCGCCGGCACCGAGCAGGCCACGCAGGTGCGCCAGGCGCTCGGCGAGGTGACGCGGCGGACGCGGGCCGACCGGCTGTTCGCCGGCGAGCCCCGGCTGCGCGTCTCGGCCGACCGCCGCGTCAGCGTGCTCGCCCTGTCCGTCCCGTATCGCAACGACTCGCCGCAGGGGCGCGCGTCGCTGGCGCAGCTCAGGGACGGCTACCTGCCCGCCGCCCTTGGGCGGGTGTCCGGTGCGGAATGGGCGGTCTCGGGCGACGTGGCGCGGCTCACGGACTACGCCGCGCACCAGAAGAGCAAGCTGCCGCTGGTGTTCGTGGCGCTGCTGCTGGTCACGTTCGCGATGACCGTGGTCCTGTTCCGGTCGTTGGTGCTCGGCCTGCTCGGCATCGTGCTGAACCTGCTGTCGGCGGGTTCCGCGCTCGGGCTGCTCGTCCTGGTTTTCCAGGGGACGTGGGCCGAGGGTCTGCTGGGGTTCGAGTCCACCGGGACGATCGGTTCGCGCGTGCCGCTGTTCCTGCTGGTGATCCTCTTCGGGCTGTCGATGGACTACCAGGTGTTCGTGCTGAGCCGGATCAGGGAGGCCGCGCTGCGCGGCGTGCCCGCGCGGACAGCGGTCCTCGATGGGGTCGCGGGCTCGGCGGGCGTGGTGACCAGCGCCGCCGTGGTGATGGTGACGGTGTTCGCCAGCTTCGTCTTCCTGCACCTGATCGAGATGAAGCAGATCGGGTTCGTGCTGGCGGCCGGCGTGCTGCTGGACGCCTTCGTCATCCGCGTGCTGGTGCTGCCGTCGGCGATGCTGCTGCTGAGCGAGGCGAGCTGGTGGCCGTCGCGGCGGGTCCGCTCCGCGGCTGGGGATGTGCGGGGGAGCGCGCCCGCCCACGTAGGTTGAACCCTATGCCGCCTTCCTTGACGGGCCCGTTCTGGGCGAGGACCCTACAGCGCTGGAACGCCGTCTGCTGGGCGCTGTACGGCCTGCTCGCCGCAGCCATCGTGGCGCTCGACCCGCCCGGCGAGGTCAAGATCTGGTCGCTGGTGCTGATGGGCGCGGTCGCCGGCTCGTACGCGGTGGTGGTGCGCTTCCCGAGGGTGCTGCGTCCGCACGCGTACCTGGGGGTGCTGGTCGTGGCCCTGAGCGGGCTGGCCTACCTGCGCCCCGGGTACGCGGCGCTGTTCATGGTGACGCTGCCGCACTTCTGGATCTTCGCCGGGTCGTGGCGCGCTTCGGTCGTCTTCAGCGGCGCGGGCGCCGTGGGCACGCTGGCCACCAGCGCCCTGCGGGCCGGGTGGAGCGCGGAGTTCTTCACCTCCAACGTGGTCTCCACGCTGATCGTGTACGCGGCGAGCGTCCTGATCGGCATCTGGGTGCACCGGGTGGTCGAGGAGAGCCACGAGCGCGCCCGGCTGCTCGCCGAGCTGGAGCGCGCCCAGGCCGAGCTGTCGCGGGCGCACCAGCGCCAGGGCGCGGCCGACGAGCGCGAGCGGATGGCGCGCGAGATCCACGACACGCTCGCGCAGGGCTTCGCCTCGATCATCGTGCTGGCCGAGGCCGCGCGCTCCGGGCTCGGCCGGGCCGACGGCCGCAGCGCCCAGCAGTTGCGCTCCATCGAGTCGACGGCGCGCGAGAACCTAGCCGAGGCCCGCGACCTCGTCGGCTCGGCGCGGCAGTACGGCGGGGCGGCCGCCGGGTCCGTGGCGGCGACGTTGCGCCGCACCCTCGACCGCTTCACCGAGGACACCGGGCTCGCCGTCACCGCGGAGCTGGCCGAGATCGACTGCGACCAGCAAACCCGCATCGCGCTCCTGCGGTGCACCCAGGAGTCCCTGGCCAACGTGCGCAAGCACGCGCGGGCGTCCACGGTGGGCGTCGTGCTGGCGCAGCAGCCGTACGGGGTCGAGCTGGAGATCACCGACGACGGCGTCGGCTTCGAGACCGGGCGGTCGCGCGGCTTCGGCCTGGACGGGATGCGCAAGCGGCTGGCCGAGCTGGGCGGCGAGCTGGCCGTGACGAGCTCGCTCGGCGACGGCACGCGCGTCTGGGCGATGATTCCCCTAGAGAGCGAGCCCCTGACATGACAGCCCGTGACGTGACAAGGACATCTGTGGTGCGCGTCGTCGTGGTGGACGACCATGCGGTCATGCGGGCCGGGGTCGTCGCCCTCCTGGCCGCCGAGCCGAGCATCAATATCGTCGGCGAGGCGGGTGACGGGCGGGCCGCTCTGGAGCTGGTGGAACGGCACGACCCGGACGTGGCGCTGCTCGACCTGCGCATGCCGGTCCTGGACGGCGTGGCGACCACGACGGAGATCGTCGCCGGACATGCGAGCACCCGTGTGCTGATCCTCACCACGTACGACACCGATGAGGAGATCGAGCGCGCCGTGGAGGCCGGCGCCATCGGCTACCTGCTCAAGGACACCACCCGTCAGCAGCTCGTGGACGCCATCCACGCGGCGGCCCGCGGCGAGACGGTGCTGGCGCCGAGGGTCGCCGAGAAGCTGATCGCCAAGCTGCGCAGACCCGCGCACGTCGCGCTGACCTCCCGCGAGGCCGAGGTGCTCAACGGGGTCGCCGACGGCCTGACCAACGCCGAGATCGGCGACCGGCTGGTGATCGCGGAGGCGACGGTGAAGACGCACCTGCTGCGGTTGTTCGCCAAGCTGGACGTCAACGACCGCACCCGGGCCGTGGTCGTCGCGCTGGAACGCGGCCTGCTGCGCCGCCCCCCGCACTGACGGGCTCCGGTAGTAATGGCTGTGAATCCAACGATGTTGCTGCCGACCTGCGGAGACTTCTTGGGGAATACGATCACGGGGCGGCTGGCCAAGCTCCGTCCGTGCAGGTCAGACCCATATCCGTTGGATTCTCCGCGATTACTACCGGGGCCCCAAACAGCCAACTCGGCCAGCCCGAGCCTGTGGGAAGCAGGACGCCTCAAGCCGGGCCGACAGGGAACAACACGCGCGGCTCCAAATCCACCAGTCCGCCGAGGCCGAGCAGGTGCTTGCTCTGGCGGTAGCCGACGATGTACTCGTCGTACGCCTGCAGCAGCCGCACCGACGGGGCCGGAACGAGGACGTTCCCCGGCGCGGACCAGTAGATGACGTCGTCGACGTCGGTGCTCTCGAGCGAGCCGCCGACAAGTGACAGTCCAGTGGCGATGCCGGGGGCGCAGACCACGTAACGCCGAAGGGATCAGTCTCCTGGTCACGGCGGGTGTGCGCGCGAGGATTACGGCTCGAACATCAGTGGGCGCAGTGCTGCCAGTACCTCGGTCGGGGCCCGGCCGACGGACCGCCGTCCGGGCCCTGAGTTGCGCAGCGCGCCGTGAGGCCGTCAGGCTGTCCTGGTGGCGGGCACAGTGCCGGGCTCGCCGTCAGACCACTCAACTATGCTGTAGGCGAAGTGGCGGCCGTAGTGGCCGGGATCTCCCACGCACTGCCACCACGACCCGAGATACTTCCTCTGCTTTGGCTGCGTGGCGTCCCACGCCAGTCTCAGCGCGTTGCACTTCTCGTCGTTGCTTTCCGCAAGAATCGACTGCGTCGCGAAGAGGCCTATAGCGCCCAGAGCAGCGTAGGCGACTGCGATGGCCACTGTCTCATCCACCTCATAATTCTGGGTTTGTTCGGAGGCGGTCTTCTTGACGTGGTTATTCTCGTCTTCAGTCAGGTAGCGCATGGGCGGGGGAAGCGGGACCGGCGTGGGGATCTGATCTTCGGACATGCCGTCACCATGGCATAGGGGCGTTGCCCCCGTCACCATGGCCGCTTCGCGGACGGCGCCCTTCCCCCGGTCTTCTGCGTCGTACCTCGCTGGTCTGCCGCTGCGGGGTTCGGAAACACGGTTCGATGCACCTTTGGGATTCCGGGCCATGCAGAAGGGATGAACGGCGGACGCGCGCCGACCACCTCCTGGTGATCACCGCGCTTGAGGGACAAGGCCACGAACCTCGCGCTTATGGCTGCCCGGCTCGGCACCGTGCCTTACATGCCTGACAAGATCATCTCGCTCTGACCTGCGAGAAGGGGCCAAGAATCCAAGATAACGATTGTTGCCGCGCGCTGACAATGCACCATGCCTTCAAGGCCGATCGACGACGGGCAAGCCGCCCTCGACCGGCTCACCGACACTCCCACCCCAGCAGGTCCAACACCTCGTCAGATAGGCATTCCAGCCACCGTGACCGTCCTTCCGATCGTGGACGTCTGCCAAGGCCAGAGCGCTTCGGCTAGAGACAGCCATCCGAGAGTCATGTGGGCATCGGCACGTATGCTCTCGGGCCCCTGCTCATCTCCTTGTCCAGGCGAACGCCGCTCTCCAACTCGATCACTGCAAGACACGTGCCCAGCACCGATACCTCTGGGCTATCCGTCCAGGTCTCGGGTTCGCCCGACCAGGTGTCGTAGGCGGCAGCGAATCTCTCCGCGTAGGGCGCCAGCGGCCCAATCTGTTCGGTCCAGGCGATGAAGGGCAACCAATCAGGTTCGGGAAATCGAAGCTAGCCCGTCGCTCTTTCCATGAGGCATACAGGGTGGTGTTGCCCTCGATCCAGTGACCTTGACGTGGCTGGGCAGCGCTTCCCATACGGTGCGCCGCGCCCCCGAAGCCCCGCAAACTCGCCGAACCGACCCAGAACGGGCCTTGTACCGGCTCGACCGGTCTCCATGAACGTCGGAGCGGTTCAGTGAGCCCCGGTCTCCCCGCGCTGTGGGCCACCCCCGCGGAACCACCGCAACAGCGGCACCGGAGGGCCGTTCGGGCCTCTGCACCGTTCCCAAGAAGTCCATCTGGAAATAGTTCGTTCCACTAAAGAATAGGGTCTGGCGTGGTTTCTCTTTGTGATCTACCTTTCGGGCAAATGATCAACGTGGTCGCCCGACGCGCGACCCTCGAGAAGGGTAGGGCTCCATGGTCCGGACGATTGCGCGGATTGCCGCTATCGGCACACTCTTCATCGCCAGCGTCACCGTCACACCCACGACCGGCGCGTGGGCGGCGTCCGCCTGCTCCTCGCCGCAGGAGAAGACCTTCTCGCTGCCCGGAAAGCCGGACGTGTGGGTGGGCGCCGAAATGTGCATCTACACCAGGGGTACCGGCAACAATCAGAAAACGGGCATGCTCAGCATCAACTGGTCAGGGTCGTTCCTGGGCGGCAAGCGGTTCGACAAGTTCATCGCGGAGGCACGCGTCGAGCGCAACGACATCATCTACGGGAACGAGCAGTGCGACTGGACGAGCGATCTCAACAGCATCTCCGACTCCGAGGGCGTGATGTGGGACTGCTACGCGTACTACAACTCGTCTCTCAACGGCGGGTGGACCGCCGACGGGAGGATCATCTACAACATCAACAACGACGGCAAGGGCGACTACGTCTGGAACCTCACCGGCTCGCCCCGGGTCGCCATAGCGCCGGACGGCACTGAGACCCTGGAGCCCTCGGCCGAGGCGCCTTCGGTCGAAGAGGCACCCGACGATCCGACCTCCTGAGCCCGAACCGGGTGGCCCGAAGGCCCTCACCTCCGGGCCACCCCACCGTAGTGTTCGGGCCTGTCAGGGAAGCGGCTTGGCGGGCCGCAGGAAGGCGCAGTTGGGATGCCACATTGGGGCCAGTGATCGAGTGATCTGTGTTCCTGCCTGATCGCCTGAGAGGTGTCACCGTTCGTGGTTGCCGGAGGCGTAGCGGCTCCAGGGGCTTCCGGCTACGGTGGCGAGTCGGGTGGCGGTGTCTCCGCCGTAACCGAGCATGCGGGCGACCACGGGCGCGGGGGTCTGCAGGACGAGCTGGCGGATCGCGGCCGAGCGTCCCGGTCCGGCGAGGATGCCGAGTTTGCTCAGGCGTAACCGGATCGTCGTGGGGTCCAGCGGTTGTCCGCCGCGGCGGCCGGGGAACCGCCAGCGGCTGTCCCGGTTGGTTGCCGTGATGGTGTTCGGTCTGGTCTGCGGGTAGTTGAGCAGGAGCCCGGCGAAGGGTTCGGGGACGGATGAGGGCGGATCCCCGAGGCGGAGGAGGACCTGGTCGCCGTCGCGGGTGAGGTTGTCGAGGGTGAGCCGGAGGATGCGGCTGATGGGCTGGGCGTAGAGCAGGGCGATGATCCGGTCGCGCTCGGGGATGCTCTCGTCGCTGAGGGCCTTGCGGATCAGGGCGAGTCGTTGCCGCTGGCTGATCGGCGCTGGGTTGAGGGTGCTGCGGGTCGGGATGGTCAGTTTGGGTATGTGACCGGTGGTCGTGCACCAGCGTAGGAACGCCTGGGCGGGTCGTCGGGCCAGGAAGGCGGTGGCGTGCCAAGCGTTCAGGTCGGCTTGGGTGCAGCCGCTGAGGCGGGTGTGGTGATCGTCCAGCCAGGTCAGGAAGGCAGCGGCCTGGACGAGGACGCGGCGGGCTCCTTGGTTGCGCTTCATGCCGAAGGGCTGCTGGTTGGCGATCGTGCGGAGCTTGCGCAGCAGATGCCAGGTGGCGAAGCGTTCGAGCAGGCGCCGATGCTCGACGCGGCGACGTCGGCGGCTGTGGATGTGTGCTGCGGCTCCATCAACCTCTTCGCCACCCCCGTGGCCGCCCAAGCGTGGAGCGCGGCCCATCCGAAGGCGTTGGAGACGGGCGTGCGTGGGCGCGCCACGGCGTCCCCGAAAGTTGAACTCGGCTGCTACCCGATCTTCACCAAGATCGCCTCCCAGGTCCATCGGTCCCGCGACACCCAGGTCCGCTCAGGCTTCACCTGCGTTCTGGACTGCACCGCCGCCCTCGCCTGGTAGGAGGGCGGCGATGAGGACCTGGGTGGTTTGGTGCTGCCATTGGTCGAAGGTCCAGCCGCAGATGTCGCTGTAGCCCAGGTAGCTGTCGATGTTGGCCAGGACGAAGGCGACGTCGCGGGCGTGGTCCAGGGTGAGGGCGGGGTTGAGCGCGCCGCGGTCGTTCAGGAGCTGGACGAGCAGGGCGTAGGCGGCGCGGGTCTGCTGCTGTTTGATGTGCCATTGGGCGGCCAGTTCGGGGTCGGTGCCGGTGGCGCCGCGGACGACGCGCATGAGCGGGGCCGCACGTTCGAGGATGGATCGGCTGTTGGCCAGCCACATCCGGATGATCTGCCGTGGGTCGGGTTCCTGCCGGATCGGGATCAGCCAGGGGCGGTCCAGCAGCGGGACCGGTTCGTCGTCGCCGACGGCGGCCACGTCCAACGCCTCTTTGAGCAGGGTGTGCTTGTTGCCGAAGTGGAAGTACACGGTCTGGATGGCGACCCCCGACTGCTCGGCCACCTGGTCAAGCCGCGTCGCTCCGTAGCCGTGGGTGACGAACAGTTCGGTGGCCGCGGCGATGATGCGCTGACGGGTGGCCCGCGCCTGTTCGGCCCGCCGTGTTCCGCGCTTGACTGGATCCGTCATTCACTAGAGAGTACTCTAGCGACTGACTAGAGGTACCTCTAGCGAAAGTAGAGAGAAGATCATGATCGACTTTTTGCGCATCGACGACGCCGAGATCTCCTACACCGACTCAGGCGGGGACGGCGCGCCCCTGTTGCTGATCCACGCCGCCGGATCCGGCGACTGGTTCACCCCCCT
Organism: Nonomuraea sp. NPDC051941; assembly: GCF_044593615.1. NCBI lineage: Bacteria > Bacillati > Actinomycetota > Actinomycetes > Streptosporangiales > Streptosporangiaceae > Nonomuraea > Nonomuraea sp. NPDC051941. Next base: position 258,495 of record NZ_JBIUCF010000010.1, on the reverse strand, counting down.
GGCCGCCACCCCCGAGCTGTACGGCTACCGCGTGATCCGCATGGTGCGCGCCGGATACACCGGTACCCCCGCGCCGGCCGGCCTGACCATCGGCGACCATGCGGGGCACGCCGCCGCACTGTTGCGGCACCTGGACGCGGCGCCCGCCCACGTGCTCGCCCACTCCTCCGGCACCACGATCGCGTTCCAGCTCGCCTTCGACCACCCTGAGCTGGTCCGAACGCTCCTGCTCAGCGAGCCCCCGCTGCTCGAAGCTCTGGCCGACCCCAAGGACCTGGACGTCATCGGCGCCACCCTCGGCGCGGCGATCGGAGCCGCGATGGGCGCCACCGCCCGGGGCGACCTGCCGGCGGCGTTCGACCTGTTCATGACGGGCGTCTGCGGACCCGCCTACCGCCAGGCCATGACCGAGGCCCTGGGAGCCGACCTGGTCTCCCAAGCCGAAGACCGCTGCCGATACCTGTTCACCGACGAAATCCCCGCCCTCGGCGCCTGGACCTTCACCCCGGAGGCCGCCGCCCGCCTCCACCCACCGGTGATCCTGATCCAGGGCAGCGCCAGCCCACCCCCCTTCCATCGCCTCATCGCCCGCCTGGCCACCCTCATCCCCGGCGCCACCACCGCCACCATCGCCGGCGGAGACCACCTGTACCCCTTCACCGCCCCCAAGGACCTCGCCAAACTCATCACCAACCTCTGCGCCACACCCTGAGAACCCACGCACCCGGACCCCCGCGAACCCGCCGGAGGCAGGACGCGCCGACGGCGGTGGCCTGGTCGAGGCCAGCGCGACTGCGGCGGTTGGTCCCGAATAAGCCACGGTTGATGGAGATCCTGTCGTGGTGCACGCCGTGGGCCTGGAGCTGCTCAGTCCGTATGATCACGTCTTGCTCATCGGTCGAGCAGCGGGCGTAGCCGGCACGCGTTCCGTCCGTCACCGGAGCAGCTTGCGGAACTCTTGTACGGAGGACCCTGACCTGGGAGCGGTTGCCCAGGCGGCTGATCCGGTGAGGAATCCCCAAACGGAACACCCACCACAAGATCTGGCGCCCCCGGCAGGCGTCGCGCCACGGACCGGGATCGAACCATCCGGCTCGGCGATGCAGCGGACGCCGTGGCAGTAGGCATGGTCGACGTTGTCGCGGAAAGGCGGCGGCCCACCCGGCAAAAAGCTCAGCGCGGCGACGGCAGGACGGACAGCTCGCAGGCGTAGGAGTCAGCCGGCGCACTCAGCACCCAGACGATCATCGCCGCCAGCGTCTGCGGCCGGATGCACAGCTCGGGATCATACGGGCGCCCGAAGGCGCTCCTGACCTCCCCCAGCAGGTCGGTCGCCGTCGCAGCGGGATAGAGCGTGGTGACACGTATCCCATGGGCGGCCTCTTCCTCACGCAGAGAATCGGCCAACTCCCGCAACGCCGCCTTGCTGCCGACAAACGCCGACCAGCGGGGGACACCGGTCATCCCGGGCGAGGCGTTGACGAAGATCACATGCCCCCTGGACCGCCGCAACGCGGGCAACGTCAGCCGCACCAACCCGGCGGCGGAGGCCACGTTCACCGCCAGCGTCCGCCGCCACGTCTCGGGGCCGGCCTCGGCGACGGCTTCGACGGGAGAGATTCCCGCGCAATGCACCAGCGCCTGCACGTCCTGCAGTTCCCCCGCATCCTCCAGCGCTCCCACGGCGGCGGCCAGTGTCCCGGGTTCGGCCAGATCCGCCTCGATTCCGCGCATGTCCAGCCGCCCGACATCGCGCCCCACGGCGATCACCCGATGCCCAGCCTCCACCAGCGCGCTGACCAGCGCCGTCCCAATCCCTCCGGTGGCCCCAGTAACCAGCACGGTCCCCATGAAGATCCCTTTCTCCGCGGTGCAGTAGCTGATCATCGCCCCCCAGGGAAATGGCACACAACCTCGCGTACCAACGTCCCGTCCGTACCTGGCTCTGAACCTGAACTCGTACGCGGACACACGCAGACCGGCGGCCCCCGGACTCCCCCTTCTGCTCGCTGATGTCCTGAACGGGAACGGGCACCTGCCGAGCGAACCGCTCGCCTTGGGCGTGGAAATCCACCCGACAGCGCTGGGAAACGATCAACCTGCACGCGGTCGGGTAGCCGGGAAGGATCTCACCTCCCGGCTCCCACAGATCCGTACGTAAACCTCTCGATTTATACGGCTCTTGTCACCCTGGTCACCAGACGGCGGGCATGGTGACGATCCATCGCCAGTGCGCGAACAGCCTCGGGTACTGCTTGGTGACCCTCAGCCACGCCTGGTGGGCCTTCTTTCTTGCCCACCGCCGTTTGTACTTCGAGCGGACCCAGCGCATCAGATCAGGCGGGCGAGGAGTCCGGAAATGGTCCCTCTGCCGTCCGGCGCATCACCTCGGTGAAGTCGACTCGCATGGCGGCCAGTGCCGGTGCGGAGGCGCGCCCGCTCGCGCGCGGCGTAGTTCGACCGCCAGCCGGGCGCGGCTGGCCGCAGCGGCGGCGGGCTGGCCGGTCAAGGCGCGAACCGATCGAACAGCGGCCTAGCGTGCAGGGCGGCTGCGAGCTTCCTGCGGGCGTGATGCACGCTGAAGCGCACGTTGTCGCTGGTCGATGCCGTCCGCTGAGCGATCTCTGCGATGGAGTGCCCGTCCAGGTGGTAGGCCATTACCGCCCGCTGCCGGGGCGGAAGAGCGGCCAGCAGGGACAGCACCGGCTGGGTGTGTTCGCTGACCACCGTCGCGGCCGCGATCAGTCCCGACAAAGCTGCCGGGACTTCCTGCGTCAGGTCCATGGGCGTCTCGCGCCGGCCACGCTCACGCTGGAACTGCCGGGCGACCACCGTGCGCAACCAGGGGCCGGGCCGTTCGATGTCCGGCCAGTGCTCGAAGGCCAGCAGGAAGGTCACCTGGACCACCCTCAAACGACCTTGTAAAAGTGGAACCTCGGCCTGCTTGTGAGACAGCCGAAATTGGCGCACTGGTCCCGAAGTGCTTCCTCACGCACTTCATGACCAGCGGCCCCCCTCCACGAGCTGTGGTGCATGTTGGCGCAGGCCCAACATCGATTCCTATGCGGTTGTTGAGGCCGTCGGCCCCCGGGGGGAAGACGGCTGCGGTGATTCCCTCATCAGTTTCGGGTCGCAGGCCGACCGGGCCTCCAGGCCTTCAGCGCCGACGGACTTTCGTACGCAGACGTCGGTGCGGGCAGGAATCGGCTGATTGAGGGGAGTTCAGGTGTAGGCGTCCTCGACAGCGACTCGTCGCACTGTGCGCAGCGTCGACCGGAGACTGTCCAGATCGGTTGAGCCGAGAGCAAGGCGGAGTGCCTGTGGTGTGTGCGTCGAAGTGGTGAAGGGCTCCGCCGTGCTTACCGAGATGTGCCGGCGCGCGAGGGTGGCGGTCAGGCGATCGGCGCGTGCGTCGCCGGGCAGCGGCAGCCAAGTGAAGTAGGACGAGGGGTGGCTGATGAGTGGTAGGCCTGCCAGTTCTTGTCTGGCGAGTGCTTGGCGGGCCTTGGCGTCGTCTCGTTTCTGCGCTTCCAGGTGGTGCACCGTGCCGTCGTCGAGCCAGCGGCAGGCGATCGCGGTGGTGAGGGCAGGTGTGTTCCAGGTGGTCGCCCGAATCGCGCGTTCGAGCGAGGGCACTGTAGACGGCGGGGCGACGACGAAGCCGACTCGGAGGCCGGTGGCGACGCTCTTGGACAGTCCCGAGACGTAGACCGTGATGTCCGGCGCGGTTGCGGCCAGAGGCGGGGGAGGGTCCTCGACCAGGTAGGCGTATGCGGCATCTTCGATGATGAGCAGACCGTGCCGCCGAGCGATCTCGATCAGGCGGGTGCGGTCGGTTGTCGGCATGACCCAGCCCAGAGGGTTGTGCAAGGTTGGCATGGTGTAGATCGCACGCACAGGGCGGGTCGCGCACAGCTTCTCGAAGGCATCGAGATCCGGCCCGTCGGTGGTTGTGGCTATGGGCTCCAGGTCGAGATGCAAGGCATGCGCGAGCACCTTGAAACCCGGGTAGGTGAGTGCGTCGACCGCGACGACGTCGCCGGCGTTGAGCGCGGCCATGACAGTGATGGCCAGGCCGTGCTGCGCTCCGTTGACGATGAGGATCCGATCCACGTCAGGAGTGATTCCTCGACGCCTCAGGTGCCGTGCGATCGAGGCTCTGTCCTGGGGACGCCCTCGATGTGGTTGGTAGCGCAGCAGCGAGTCGAGATCACCAGAGGTGGCCACCTCTCGCAAAGCCTGCCGTAGGAGATCGGCTTGGCCGGGCAGCGACGGATAGTTGAAGCTGAGGTCGACCGCATCCGTGGCGACGAAAAGCTGATCGATACCGTGACCGGCGGGAACCGCGATGTCACGCACGAACGTGCCGCGGCCCTGTTCCCGGCTCACCAGGCCCATCGCTTCCAGCTCGGCGTACACCCGGGTCGCGGTCACCACGGCGATGCCCTCGCGGGCGGCGAGCCCGCGGTGTGTCGGCAGCCGCACGCCTGCGGCGAGCCGCCCGTTCCGGATGTCGGATGCGAGCGCATCGACCAGGATTTTGTACCGCGAGGCTGCCATGCACCGGATTGTATCCATGACAATTCTTTGACTGTCCTGTTCGCGGGTCCATACCGTCAAGACCCACTCATCCGGAAGGACAGCCACCGTGCACATCGCCATCCTCACCTTCGAGGGCTACAACGAGCTCGACTCCCTGATCGCGCTCGGTGTGCTCAACCGCATCAAGACCGACGACTGGCGCGTCACCATCGCCACCCCCAGCCTCAAGGTGACGTCGATGAACGGGGTGGTCATTGAGCAGATGTCCACTCTTGAGGAGGCGTGCGCCGCTGACGCCGTCATCGTCGGCAGTGGCATCGCCACCCGCGAGGTCGTCGAAGACCCGGCGATCATGAACATCCTGCGCGGCCTGGACCCCTCGCGCCAGCTCATCGCGGCGCAGTGCTCGGGCGCGCTCGTGCTGGCCAAGCTCGGCCTGCTCGACGACATCCCCGCCTGCACCGACCTGACCACCAAGCCGTGGGTCGTCGCCGCCGGCGTCGAGGTGCTCAACCAGCCCTTCTACGCCAAGGACAACATCGCCACCGCCGGCGGATGCCTCGCCTCGCACTACCTCGCCGCCTGGGTCATCGCCCGCCTTGAGGGCTACGAAGCCGCCGAAGGCGCGCTGCACTATGTCGCCCCGGTCGGCGAGAAGGAGGAATACATCGAGCGCGCCTGGCGCAACATCACCCCCTACCTGCCCGCTCCCGCACCGGCGCTCGTCTGACCAACCAGTCGCAAGCAGCGACCGGCCAGCGGCGCAGCCTAGTGCCCAGCATGGTGTGCACGGTGGCACGATCACGCAGCGGCCGGGCATGGCGGTGCGTGGCGGCCGGGTCGGCGCCGCGGTGGCAACGGCCGGTGAGCTGGTGGAAGGACTCCAGCCGTCCAGCACGTTCTTGACGGTGCAACGGACGCGTGGGTTGTCTCAGGTTGGCTTGCCCGGCCACTCGTGTGCGGCGCGCGTGATCGCGCGTCTGATGGGTTCGTAGCCGGTACACCGGCAGATGTTGGAGCCGACCAGGGCGGCGACGCGCTCCGGGTCGTCGCCGATGCCGGGATCGCGCTCCAGCGCCCCGGCGGCCACCATCAAGAAGCCCGGCGTGCAGAAGCCGCACTGCAGGGCGTGCTCGGCGGAGAAGGCCCGCTGCAGGGGATGGGGCTCGCCGTCGGGACCGGCCAGCCCTTCCACGGTACGCACCGAGCTGCCGTCGCACTGCACGGCCAGCATGAGGCACGATCGCACGGCCCGGCCGTCGACCAGCACCGTGCACGCCCCGCAGACGCCGTGCTCGCAGCCCAGATGCGTGCCGGTAAGGCGGCAGTCGTCACGCAGCACGTCGGCCAGCACCCGGCGGGGCTCCACGTCGAGTGGGTATTGCTCGCCGTTCACCGTGAGAGTGATCTTCATCAGTGGCCTCCCTCGCTCGCGGCGACCCACGCGCGCTGATCTCGCGCCGCCTCGCGCAGAGTCCTGCCGACCAGGACGGCGATGGCCTGCCGCCGGTACTCCACGTCCGCGTACGGCTCGGCCACGGGAGCCGCGTCCTGCTCGGCGGCGATGCGGCCCGCCCGGGCGAACGGGTGGTCGCCGGGCACCCGGCGTCCTGCCGGGGGCGCGAGGTCGGTACCGATCAGCGCCTGCTCGGCGGCCCTGGCCCGCACCGGCCTGTCGGCGCAGTTGACGAGTCCGATCCTGGCCCCGATGATCACCCCGTCGCGTGCGGTGAGCGTCGCCGCCACGGCCACCTGGGCGAAGCAGAAGTGCGTGCGCCGGTGCTCGATGAAGCCGACCCCGGTGTCGCCGGTGAGCAGCGGGAACCGCACGGCGGTGATGAGCTCGTCCGGCCTGCGGGCGGTCTGGAACGGCCCATGGAAGTAGTCGCGGGCCGGAATCTCGCGTGGGCCGCCGGTGCCGTGCAGCTCGAGGTCGGCGTCGAGGGCGAGGGCGAGGGCGCACCATTCCGAGGCGGGGTGCGCCCAGGCGAGGCTGCCGACCATGGTTCCGCGGGAGCGGATGGGCGGGTGGGCGATGTTGGCGACAGCGCGGGCGAACAGCCTGCCGAGCGGGCCCGGTACGGCCTGCTCCGACTCGAAGGCGTCGTGGCGGATCAGGGCGCCGACCCGCACCGTGCTGTCGTTCATGTCCATGTGGTCGAGCTCGGCGACGCGGTTGATGTCGACGACCAGTTCAGGGCGGATGCGTTGCAGGTGCATCTCCAGGATGAGGCTCTGTCCACCGGCCAGGACCTGGGTCTTGCGCCCGTTGCCGGCGAGCGCGTCGACGGCCTCGTGCACGGTGCGCGGCGCGACGTAGTCGAAGGCGGCGGGCTTCACCGGATCTCCTCCAGTTTCGGGGCGCGGGCCGCTCGCCACACCACGTCCGGGGTGAGCGGCATCTGCAGCAGGTCGGGGTCGGCGACGCGCAGCGCGTCCGCCACGGCGTTGACGATCGCCGCCGGCGTGCCGATGCAGCCCGACTCGCCCGCCCCTTTGGCACCCAGCGGTGTGGTGGGGCTCGGCGTGCAGGTGTCCTTGATCTCGATGGGCGGGATCTCGGTGAACGTCGGCAGCAGGTAGTCCAGCAGGCCGTTGGCCAGCAGGGGAACGCCGTCCTGGTCGAAGGGGATGCCCTCGTAGAGTGCCTGGCCGATGCCCTGCACGACCGATCCGAAGGCCTGCCCGTGCACCACCATGGGGTTGAGCACCCGTCCACAGTCGTCCACGGCCACCACCCGCAGCACGCGTACGGTGCCCAGCTCCGGATCGACCTCGATCACGGCCGCGTGGGCGCCGAACGGGAACGCCATGCCCGCCTCGAACCGGTCGTCCACGCGCATCGGCCCGGTCGCCTTCACCAGTTCGGCCAGGTCCATGGCCGCCGAGCCGTCCCGGACGGGGTGCACGGTGCCGTGGGACCACGCCACCTCCTCCGCCGGCACCCCCCACAGCGCTGCGGCCCGCTCGCGCGCCTGCTCGATGAGCAGGGTGGCGGCGTGCTGCAGCGCCGCTCCGTCGACCTGCGCCGAACGGCTGGCGAAGGAGCCAAGCCCGTCGGGCTGGGCGTCGGTGTCGCCCTCGACCAGCCGCACCCGCGCAGCGTCCACGCCGAGGGTCTCGGCGACCAGCGCGGGGAAGACCGTCTCGTGGCTCTGGCCGCTGGGGGAGGCGCCGCATCGGGCGGTGAACGTGCCGTCCTCGCCCGCCTCGACGCTGACGAACTCGTGCAGCCCTCCGGGTTCGCCTCCAGAGCGCTCCACGTAGCAGGACAGGCCGATCCCCACCGGCAGGGCGTCAGGATCAGCCCGGCGGCGGTCCTGTTCGGCCCGCCAGCCGTCGTAATCGAGGGTCTGCAGCGCCAGGTCGAGCGCGGCGGCATAGTTCCCGCTGTCGTAGCGCCGCCCAGTGGGCGTCTGGTACGGGAAGTCGTCGGGCGAGATGAAGTTGCGCCGCCGCAACGCCGCAGGATCCATCCCCAGCCGCCGGGCCAGCACGTCCATTGACCGCTCCAGCGCGATCGCGGCCTCCGGACGGCCCGCGCCTCGATACGGGTAGGTCACCATGGTGTTGGTGAGCACCGAGCGCACACTGGCATGAACCCGGGGCGTGGCGTACGGCCCGGTCGCCATCCAGGCCGTCTGCATGGGCAGGCCGACCCCGAGGTGGGGGTAGGCGCCCACGTCGGCGTCGATGGTCAACTCGTAGGCGAGCAGGCGCCCATCAGCGTCCGCGGCGAGCCGGACCCGCTGATCCTGCCCCCGGCCCCGGCTGGCGACCAGCATGGACTCCAGCCGGTCCTCCACCCATCGAACGGGACGGCCGAGCCGCACCGCCAGGAAGGCGACCGCGACGAACTCCGGGAACGCCGCGCTCTTCGACCCGAACGCGCCCCCGGTGTCCGGCACCACGACCCGTATCCGCTCGGCCGGCCAGCCCAGCAACGCGGCCAGCTCCCGGCGCAACCGGTGCGGCATCTGGTGCCCCGACCACACGGTCAGCCGGTCGTGTCCAGGCACGCACAGAATGGCCCGGCACTCCATCGGCGTGGGCATCAGCAGTTGCTGGCGATATCGTGCCTCCACCACGACCGCCGCCTCCCGCCACACCGACTCCTCGATCGGCTCCCCGGCCTCCCCTAGAAACGCGATGTTGCTCAGACCGTCGAACAGGCGAACGGAGTCAGCCGCCGCGGCCGACGGCGACACCACCGCCGGCAGGGGATCAATCTGGAAGACGACCTCGGCGGCCCCGTCCTCGGCCCGGTAGCGGTCCTGTCCCACGACCACCGCCAGCGCCTCACCGGAGTATCGCACCCGATCCTTGACCAGCACCGGCCACTCCCGGCCGGCCACGGCCTCTTCCGTGGACAGCTTGGCCAGCAGCGTGTGCGGAACCGGAGGCAGATCCTGCAACGTGGCGGCCGAGTGCGGGCACATGGGAAGATCCGCGAGTTCCGCGGCGGACCAGGCCCCCACCACACCCGGCACCTCACAGGCGACGGAGCAGTCCACCTTGCGCAATATGCCGTGCGCGACATCGCTTCTCACAAAAGCGGCGTCCAAACAGCCCGGCACGTGAATATCGGCGACATAGCGGCCCGCGCCGGTGAGCAATCGTTCGTCCTCACGCCTCGACCAATGCTCCACAACCGAGACCTCCGCTCCGCCCGTGTTCCACGGTTGGCCAGATTTTATTTTTCGACGTGAATAAGAATCGAATATCCGTATCCGACCCGCCGTGTCGGCGCGGATCATTGACTCACAGAGCAAGCTGGTCCCGATTCGACGGTACATGTCAGCTCGAAGAGTCCTCGATAGGCCGTGGGAAAACTTCGAACCGATTTTGCCTGACCTGTACCGATAAGGGACTTACGACGCAGGTCCGCTCTCACGGCCGCAACCACGACCTCCATCCGCCGCAACATTCGAGGAAGGAGGATCGGATGGCATGGGGGGTGAGCACCTACCCGAATGGCATTCCATCCCATGCCCGATCACGAATTCGCCGACCCGGAAAAGCACGCAACTGCTACGGGCAGGGCAGACCCCACCGTCCACCTCCTTGGACGACCCGGTGATAAGGAGCGCGTTACTTTGACTTTCCCTCAGGGCGATTAGCGTACGAAGCGAACGGATCCACCAGACCAGCCATCTATATGTTCGAAGGGTGCGTCGACATGTCCACGACGGACGCCAACTCACCAGGAACGACGTGGTTCATCACCGGCACCTCGCAAGGCTTCGGGCTGGAGCTGGTCAAGCAGCTCTTGGCCGGCGGGCGCCGCGTGGCAGCCACCGCCCGCGACACCGCCCGTCTGCGTGAGAACCTCGGCGAGGACGCCTCAAGCGACTTGTTCCTTCCCCTGCAGGTCGACCTCGCCGATGCGAGCAGCATCGACAATGCCGTGCATCGAGCCGTCGAGCACTTCGGCTCCATCGACGTCCTCGTCAACAACGCCGGGTACGGCCTGCTCGGCTCCGTGGAGGAGACGAGCGACGCCGAGGCCCGCGCGATGTTCGACATCAACTTCTTCGGGCTCTGGAACGTGACACGTGCCGTACTCCCGCAGATGCGCGCCCAGCGCGGGGGGCGCATCATCAACATGTCCTCCATCTTCGGTCTGGTCTCCGGGGCCGGATGGGGTCTGTACAACGCGACCAAATTCGCCGTAGAAGGCCTCTCCGAGGCGCTTGCGCAGGAAGTCGAGCCGTTCGGCATCTCGGTCACTCTCATCGAACCCGGATACTTCCGGACCAGCTTCCTCGGCGGCGGATCTCTCGCACTGCCCGAGAACACCATCGATGCCTACACCGCGGTTCGCGACATGACCGAGGAGCACAACAAGATGGAAGGAAATCAGCTCGGCGACCCCGTACGTGCGGCCGAAGCCATCATTGACGTAGCCTCACGCGCTCCCGCCCCGCTGCGACTCCTGCTCGGATCGGATGCGCTGCGACTGGCGACCCAGAAGATCGAGAACCTGGCGGCCGGGATCGAGCAGAACAAAGAGATCACCCTGTCCACGGACCTCCGCTGACCCGCCCCCGCTACGGGCCACCGCGGGTCCTTCGCCGGCACGCGCGAGCGGGACTCGCCCTCAGCCCGACGGCTCACTGACCAGCGAGGAAATACCGGTCCAAGACGTCTCTACTCCCGCGACCCTTCCCGTACGCCGCGGCGAAGGCCTCCTCGCCCAGCGCGGCCCGCCCCCGGCGGGTGAGCTCGCGAACCTGCTGATCGGTGCGGTCGTGCGTGCCGCGCAGCCGGGCGGCGGCGCCGAGCAGGACGGCCGACTCGTCATGCCGCCCGTGCGCCTCGGCGAGCGCGGCCGCGTTCACCGCCACCAGCGACAGGATCGGCAGGTCCCGGGTCTCCAGCGCCGCCGCGTACGCCTTCGCCAGCATCTGCTCCGCGCCGGCCAGGTCGCCCAGCTCCAGGTAGAGCGAGGCCCGTACGTTGCTTACCAGCGTCCGCACGTGGTCACCGGGGAACGTGGCGTCGCCGTGCAGACCCCGTTCGGCGTCGTCGAGCAGCTGCCGCGCCCGGTCCAGGTCGCCGTGCCGCAGCCAGAAGCCGGCCTCCCGCGCGTCGACCAGGATCAGCATCTCGTCCGAGGCAGCGCGCCGGGCCCGCTCCCGGGTCGAGTCGATCATGGCGATCGCCACGTCGGTCTCGCCGCGCCGCAGGTGCAGGTCGATCCAGCGCAGGTCCCTGTACACCTCGTCGCGCAGGCTGAGCGAGCCGAACTCGCCGGCCAGCGTCCGGGCCTCGTGCAGGTCGGCCAGCGCGCCGTCGAGGTCGTCGTCGTACTGCCGCAGCTGGGCGCGCATCGGCAGCGCGCCGGCCTGGCCCCAGCGGTCGCCGGCCCGCCGGAAGCAGGCCAGGGCCGCCTCCACGTCGGTGCGCATCGTGTCGAGCTCGCCCGCGTTCTCGGCGAACCGGGCCCGGAACAGGCGGGCCAGCCCGGACAGCCAGACGTCGTCGCCCTCGGCCAGGCGCTCGATGATCGCGAGCCTGGTCTTCTCCTCCTGCAGGAGCGCGGTGATCACGCCGTACGGTCCCGGCAGCTCCGGGTACGCGAGCAGCCGGTCGGCCAGCTCGCGCATCTGCGCCTGGTCGTCGGCGACCTCCTCGGCGGTCATCCCCGGCCGGGTCTCGAGCCGGTCGATCAGGTAGATCGCGTGCGCGCAGTCGCGGGCGGGCGTCGGCCCGCCGCCGGGCACCGCCAGGGCCTCGCCCAGCCAGTAGGCCGCGTCGGGTTGCCGGCCGAACATCTGCCAGTACCAGGTCAGGTTCAGGGCGAGAGCGACCGCGCCGGGGGCGTTGCCGGTGTCGCACCGCCGGCGCAGGGCGGCCAGCGCGTTGTCGTACTCGGCGGTGATGACGCGCATGGCCGCCAGCTGGCCGGGGCCGCGCAGCTGCGGGTCGTAGCGGGCCATCAGCTCGGCGAAGTATCGGGCGGCCAGGTCGCGGACGGTGCCGAGGTCGCCCGTCTCGGCCAGGCGGTCGGTGCCGTACGCGCGCAGCGTCTCCAGCATGCGGTAGCGGCCAGGGTCGGGCGCGAGCTGCAGCAGCGACCGGTCGACCAGGCCCGCGAGCAGCTCGGGGATCTCGGCGGCCGGCACCGCGGTGCCGGCGCAGAGCGCGGTGGCCGAGGCAGGCGTGACGCCGCCGGGCAGGATCGAGACGCGTTCGGCGACCGTACGCTCGTGCTCGCTCAGCAGCTGCCAGCTCCAGGCGATGACCGCGCGCAGCGTGCGGTGCCGGGGCAGCGCGGTACGGCTGCCGGTGGTGAGCAGCCGGAAGCGGTCGGACAGCCCGTCGGCCAGCTCGGGCAGCGACAACGTCCGCAGCCGGGCCGCGGCCAGCTCCAGCGCCAGCGGCATCCCGTCCAGGCCGCGGACCACCCGCCGGATCTCGGGCAGCGTCGCCTCGTCCACGTCGAAGCCCGGGCGCACGGCCGCGGCCCGCTCGGTGAACAGGCGTACCGACGCCGCCCGCCGGGCCTGCTCGACGCCGTCGTCCGGCTCGGGCAGCGCGAGCGGGCCGAGCGGCACCAGCGCCTCGCCGTCGACCGCGAGGGGTTCGCGGCTGGTGGCGAGCACGCGCAGCCCGGCGCAGCGGGACAGCAGCGCCGCGACCAGGTGGGCCACGGCGTCGATCAGGTGTTCGCAGTTGTCGACCAGCAGCAGGCTCTCCCGGCCGCCGAGCCGGTCGGCGAGCAGGTCCAGGTCGTCGCCTTCGACCCGCATCCGGGCCTCGAACATCGCGCCGCCGCGCATCCCGATCCCGGCGAGCACGGCCGCGCCGACCTTGGCCGGCTCGGTGACCGAGGCGAGGTCGATCATCCAGGCGCCGTCGCGGTACTCGTGGCGGTGGCGACGGGCGGCCTCCAGCGCGAGCCGGGTCTTCCCGGCGCCGCCGGGGCCGAGCACGGTGACCAGGCGCCCGGCGGCGAGCAGCGTGTCGATCCGGGCCAGGTCGTCCTCGCGCCCGATGAAGCTGGTCAGCGGCGCGGGCAGGTTGCCCAACCTGGTCCGCGAAGCGTCCGGGGCGGGCCGCTCGGCGCGCAGCAGGCGCAGGTGGCGCTCGTGCAGGGCGGTGCCCGGATCGGCGCCGAGGGCGTCGGCCAGGGTCTCGCGGACCCGCTCGTACAGAGCCAGGGCCTCGGCCTGGCGCCCCTGGGCGGCGAGCGCGTCCATGAGCAGCGCGGCCGCCCGCTCGTGGACGGGGTGCTCGGCGAGCAGGGCGGTCAGGCGGGCGGCGGCCGCGTCGGCACGGCCCAGGGACAGCTCGGCGTCGGCGAGGTCGGCGACGGCCTCGACCGAGGCGTGGGCAAGCCGGGTCGCGGCGGCGGGCGCCACTGCGGCGACGACCGCGGGCTCGGCGCCGGGACGGTCGCCCCACAGCGCCACGGCCTCGCCGAGCACGGCCGCCGCGGCATCCGGGTCGCCGGCGCGCAGGCGGTCACGGCCGGCCGAGCTGAGCTGCTCGAACCGCAGCGCGTCCACGTCGGCCGCGTCCACCTCCAGCCGGTAGCCGCCCACGACCTGCGCGACGTCGCCGGCCGAGCCGAGGGTCCGGCGCAGCCGCGAGACGAGGGCCTGCAGGGCGTGGGCCGGTCCGGCCGGCGGGTCCTCGGCCCAGATCGCGTCGACCAGGATGCCCGGCTCGACCGCGCGCCCGCCGGCGAGCGCCAGCCGTACGAGCAGGCCCTGCAACCGCGCACCCTGAACGGGCAGGGCCACGTCACCGCGAGACGCCTGAAAGGCGCCGAGCAGCGTGACGCGAAGCCGCGCATCCCCGTTCATCGCTCGATCCTCGCGCACGCACCCTCGAGTCCCCAAATCCGTGTCAGCGCCGTGTGTGCCCCGTGTGAGCGGCCCGCGTCAGTCTTCACCTGCCTCGGAAAACAGGCTTCGAAAGGGAGTTCTCGTGCATGATGTAGTGATCGTGGGCGCCGGCCCGGTCGGTCTTTTCCTCGCCTGCGAGCTTGGCCTGGCGGGCTGCTCTGTCCTGGTGCTGGAGCGGGAGCCGGAGCCGCGCTCCCCGTGGAAGGCGGACCCGCTCGGGATGCGGGGCCTGTCCGCCACGTCGGTCGAGGCGTTCTACCGCCGCGGGATGCTGGATCCGCTGCTGAAGGCGTCGGGCGTCGCCGACTATCCCGGCGCGGACGAGCCGGGACCCCCTCGTGGCGCGGGCCACTTCGCCGGCATGATGCTCGATCCGGCCAAGGTCGACGTCGCCGCCCTGCCCTTCCGGCTTCCCAGCCCGGCGATGGAGGGCGTGATGACGAACCTCGAAGCGGTCGAGACGGTGCTGTCCGAGCGGGCATCCGCGCTCGGCGTGGAGATCAGGCGCGGCGTCGAGGTCTCGGCCATCGCTCAGGACGACGAGATCGCGGTCGCGGGGGCCGGCGAGCACGAGTACGCGGCGCGCTGGGTCGTCGGCTGCGACGGCGGCCGCAGCGCGGTGCGCGGGCTCGCGGGCTTCGGCTTCGCCGGCACCGAGCCGCAGTTCACCGGCTACGTCGTGCTCGCCGGCATCGCCGATCCCGGGAAGCTGCGCCCAGGGTTCAATCTGACGCCGACGGGCATGTACCTGCGCACGCCCGCGGAAGGGTACGTCGGCATGCTGGAGTTCGACGGCGGCGCCTTCGATCGCTCGCAGCGGCCGACCCGCGAACACCTCCAGGCGGTTCTGCGCCGTGTGTCCGGCACCGACGTGACGCTGAACGACGTCCGTCTCGCTTCGAGCTTCACCGATCGGGCGATGCAGACGACGACCTACCGGCAGGGGCGCGTCCTGCTCGCCGGCGACGCCGCGCACATCCACTCTCCCCTCGGGGCCCAGGGCCTCAACCTCGGCCTCGGCGACGCCATGAACCTGGGATGGAAGCTCGCGGCGACCGTGCACGGGCACGCGCCGGACGGGCTGATCGACACCTACACCCGCGAGCGCCATCCGATCGGCGCCCGGGTGCTCGACTGGACGCGCGCCCAGACGGCGGTCATGAGGCCGGACCCGCATGCCCAGGCGATCCAAGGACTGATGCGCGACCTGCTCGGGACCCGCGACGGAACGACCTACGTGTTCGACAGGATCTCGGGATCGTCGATCCGCCACGACCTCGGCGGCGAGCACCCGTTGGTCGGCCGCAACGCCCCGGACTTCCGTCTTGAGGACGGCACCCGCCTCGGCGACCTGATGCAGGACGGACGAGGCGTCGCGCTCGATTTCAGCGTCGGCCGACGCCTGCATGGTTCGGCGACGGGCTGGGAGAGCCGGATGCGGTATGCGGCCGGGCCGGCGAGAGACGACCTCGGACTGGGTGCCGTGCTCGTCCGGCCTGACGGCGTGGTCGCCTGGGCAGGTGATCGGGCCCCTGATCGTGAAGCGTTCGAGCGGGCCGCCGGCCATTGGTTCGGCAGCCCGTGA
The DNA here is from genome assembly GCF_044593615.1 of Nonomuraea sp. NPDC051941. Lineage (NCBI taxonomy): Bacteria > Bacillati > Actinomycetota > Actinomycetes > Streptosporangiales > Streptosporangiaceae > Nonomuraea > Nonomuraea sp. NPDC051941. The sequence continues at coordinate 243,012 of NZ_JBIUCF010000010.1, read as the reverse complement.
AGGGGGGTCGAGGGGCTGCCGTCTCCTTGAGGTCCTCGATGAGCGGCAGGTCAGGACTCCAGGAAGTGCAGCACGGCCAGCACCCGGCGGCTGTAGCCGGTCGTGTGCGACAGCCGCAGCTTGTCGAACAGCGAGTTCACGTGCTTCTCCACCGCGCTCTGCGACACGTGCAGCGCCTGGGCGATCGAGGCGTTGGTGAGCCCCTGCGCCATCCGTTCCAGCACCTCGCGCTCCCGGGCCGTCAGCCGGGCCAGGGGATCCACCTGCGTCGTACGGGCCAGCAGCTGACGCACCACCTCCGGGTCGAAGGCCGCCCCGCCCGCGCCCACCCGCTCCAGCGCGTCCAGGAAGTCGCCGACCTGCGCCACCCGGTCCTTGAGCAGGTAGCCGACGCCCTCGACGTCCGCGCTCATCAGCTCGGTGGCGTACCGCTTCTCCACGTACTGCGACAGCACCAGCACCTTCACGGCGGGCCAGCGCCGCCTGATCTCCAGCGCCGCCCGCAGGCCCTCGTCGGTGTGGGTCGGCGGCATGCGGACGTCCACGACCACGATGTCCGGCCGGTGCTCGGCCACCGCGGTGACCAGCGCGTCGCCGTCGCTGACCGCGGCCGGCACCTGGTGGCCCTCCTCCAGCAGCAGCCGCACCAGGCCCTCGCGCAGCAGCGTGGAGTCCTCGGCCAGGATCACCCGCACGGCAGCACCGCCGTGATCGTGGTCGGCCCGCCGATCGGGCTGCTCACCTCGAAGCCGCCGTCCAGCGCCGCCACCCGCCTGGCCAGCCCCGACAGGCCGCCGCCGGCCGCCCGCGCGCCGCCCGCGCCGTCGTCTCGCACCCGTACGAGCACCGCAGCGTCCTCCTCGTGCACCTCGACCGTGATGAGCGTGGCGCCGGCGTGCTTGGCGGCGTTGGTGACGGCCTCGCACACCACGAAGTACGCCGCCGTCTCCACCGCCATCGGCGGCCGACGCCGCAGGTCGCAGGCTACCCCGACCGGAACGCTCGACCGTTCGGCCACCCCCGCGAGAGCCTCGCCCAGGCCCAGGGTGTCCAGGCCGCTGGGGTAGACCCGCCAGGCCACCTCGCGCAGCTCGGCCAGTGCCTGCTGCGCCTCCTGGTGCGCCTGCTCCAGCAGCTCCGGCCGGCCCCGCCTGGCCCGTCCGACCAGCATCGACAGCGCCACCAGCCGCTGCTGCAGCCCGTCGTGCAGGTCGCGTTCGATCCGGCGGCGTTCGGAGTCCACGGCGGTCACGATGCCGGCGCGGCTCTCGGACAGTTCGGCGATCCTGCGTTCGAGGGCCCGGGTCGGGTCGGGGGCGAGCATGCGCACCGCCAGCCGGCGTTCCAGCGCGTGCACGCCCACCACGCCCGACAGGTCGAGGAACAGCAGGACGATCCCGCCGACCGCGAGGTAGGAGACCAGCGGGAGCGAGGGCGCCATCCCGTCGAACCGCTCGCCGCGCGCCCAGGCGGCGAGGAGGAGGACGCCGACGCGGGTCCCGAACACGAGCAGCGTGATCACCAGCCCGCCCAGCACCCCGACCGGGACGCGGGCGGCCAGGTAGGGCACGGGCCTGCCGTCCTGGAGGGCGTCGGGGTCCAGGCGCAGGCGGCGCGCCTCGAGGCGGGCCAGCCGGCGGGCCGCGGCGGTGACGTTCGGATTGCCCAGCAGCGGCAGCGCCAGCAGCAGGAAGACCAGCTCGGCCAGCGCGGTGACGGCGCCCAGCGTCACCGCGCCCAGCAGCCGCAGCCCCTCAGCGGCGACTCGCATGCCTGCCCTTGCGCCGCTCGGCCAGCCGCACCCCGACGAACACCACGAGCGCCAGCACCACCAGCGCGAGCACCACCTTGGAGCCGATGCCGACGTACGCCTCCACCAGCGACCAGTTCTCGCCCAGCAGGTAGCCGGCCATCACGAAGATGGTGTTCCAGATCAGGCTGCCGGTGGCCGTCAGGAGCGTGAACGGCACCAGCGGCATCCGCTCGACGCCCGCCGGCACGGAGATGAGGCTGCGGAAGATGGGGATCATCCGCCCGAAGAACACCGTCTTGCGGCCGTGCCTGAGGAACCACGCCTCGGTCTTCTCGATGTCGGACGTCTTGACCAGCGGCAGCTTGGCGGCGATGGCCAGCGTGCGCTCGCGGCCCAGCAGCGCCCCCACCCAGTACAGCGCCAGCGCCCCGATCACGGAGCCGAGCGTCGTGCACACCAGCACGTCCAGCAGGTCCATCTCGCCTCTGGACGCGGTGAAGCCCGACAGCGGCAGGATCACCTCGCTGGGCAGGGGAGGGAAGAGGTTCTCCAGCGCGATCGCGAGCCCGGCCCCGGGCGCGCCGAGAGTCTCCATCAGTCCAACCAGCCAATCAGTCATGGGCTCAAGCCTAGGGATGATCGGATATGCCTGGAATGAGGCGGACTTCTGATCGCGGGGTGCGGTAAACCACACCCCTACGTACCGTACACTGTACGGTCGTGAGCTTCCCGACGGATCTGGCCCAGCACGCGGCAGTGTTCCAACCCGGCGACCCACCCAGGTCCGGTCATGTCACCTTCCTCGACCCGGACGGGCCGTCCGCGGTGACGGTGGCCGACGAGCACGACGGCGCGATGCGCACGCGCGAGGTCGCGGCCACCCTCGTCCCGGTCGGGGAGGCGGTGGCGGGGCTGGCCAGGGCCCGCATGGACCCGCGGGCCCACCCGGCGACGCGCTTCTGGGGGGCGGCCGCGCTGGTGGCGCTCCAGCTGGTCACCCGGGGCCGCATCCTGCCGGGGGTGTCGGCGGGGGAGCACGACTCGTGGCGCGCGGGCCCGCTCGACGCCGCCGACATCCAGCGGGTACGCGAGCTGGCCGCCGCCATGCCCGCCGCGGCCCGCGCCATCCCTCTGCAGCCCGGGCAGCAGGCGGAGCTGTGGCTGCCGGAGGCAGAGCCGCTCGTACGCGCGTTCCTCGACGCCGTCGCCGACGCCATGCCGCGCTCGCCCGGCGCCGTACGGGCCACCGGCGCCACCGCCTTCGCCGCCGCCAAGCCCGTCAAGGTGCCGCACCTGCGCCCCTGGGCCGAGGAGGTCGCGGCCGGCCTCGACTCCGGCGTACGGCTGTCGCTGCGCCTGGAGGCCGACGACCTGGCCGCCGCCGAGTTCCGCGCGATCGTCCAGCTGCACAGCCTGGCCGACCCCTCGCTCGTCGTCGACGCGGCCGACCTGTGGCAGGGCCGCGAGGCGGGTTTCGGCCCGCGCGCCAGGATCGAGGCCACGCTGGCCGTGCGCCGGGCCGCCCGTGTCTGGCCGCGCCTGGAACGGCTGCTCGACAACGCCGTCCCCGACGAGCTCGCGCTCACCGACGGCGATGTCGAGCAGCTGCTCGCCGGCGCCGCCGAACGCCTGGCCGCCGCCGGCGTCGAGGTGCACTGGCCCAAGGCCCTGGTACGCGGCCTGAGCGCGCGAGCCGTCATCGGCGAGCGCGACACCAAGCCGTCCGACCTGCCGTCGTTCCTCGGCGGACAGCACCTGACCAGCTTCAACTGGCAGCTCGCACTCGGCGGCGAGCGCCTGAGCGCGGCCGAGATGGACCGGCTCGCCGAGGCCCACCGCCCGGTGGTACGGCTGCGCGACCAGTGGGTCCTCATCGACCCCGACCTGGCCCGCAAGGCCCGCCAGCGCGACCTCAAGCCCCTGACCGGCATCGAGGCGCTGGGCGCGGCCCTGACCGGCGCGGTCGAGGTCGAGGGCGAGCAGGTCGCCGTGGAGCCCACCGCCTGGCTGCGCGAGCTGCGCGAACGCCTGGCCGAACCCGCCGACGCCGGCCCTCCCGAAGGGCTGGCGGCGACACTGCGCGACTACCAGCTGGCCGGGCTGCGCTGGCTGGCCCAGATGACCTCGCTCGGACTGGGCGGCTGCCTGGCCGACGACATGGGCCTGGGCAAGACGATCACGCTGATCGCCCTGCACCTGCACCGCTCGGGTGCCGACGCCGGGCCCACGCTCGTGGTCTGCCCGGCCTCGCTGCTGGGCAACTGGGAGCGGGAGATCGCCAAGTTCGCGCCGGGCGTGCCGGTGCGCCGCTTCCACGGGGCGCAGCGCACGCTGCCTGACGAGGGGTTCCTGCTGACCACGTACGGCACCATGCGCCTGGACGCGGCCCGCCTGGCCGCGCACCCGTGGGGCCTGGTGGTGGCCGACGAGGCCCAGCACGTCAAGAACCCCGCCTCCGGCACCGCCAAGGCGCTGCGCGAGATCCCGGCCGCGGCGCGCGTCGCGCTGACCGGCACCCCCGTGGAGAACAACCTGTCGGAGCTGTGGGCCATCCTCGACTGGACCACGCCGGGGCTGCTGGGCCCGCTGGGCAGGTTCAGGGCGCGGTGGGCCAAACCGGTCGAGTCCGGCGACGGCGCGGCGGCCGAACGCCTGTCGCGGCTGGTGGGGCCGTTCCTGCTGCGGCGGCGTAAGAGCGATCCCGGCATCGCGCCGGAGCTGCCGCCCAAGACCGAGACCGACCGCCCGGTCGCGCTCACCACCGAGCAGGCCGGCCTGTACGAGGCCGTCGTCCGCGAGAGCATGGCCCAGATCGCCGACGCGAGCGGCATGGCCAGGCGCGGCCTGATCGTCAAGCTGCTGACGGGCCTCAAGCAGATCTGCAACCACCCCGCCCAGTACCTGCACGAGGCCGCGCCGCGCCTGGCCGGCCGCTCGGGCAAGCTGGAGCTGCTGGACGAGCTGGTCGACACCATCGTGGCCGAGGACGGCGCGGTGCTGGTGTTCACCCAGTACGTCACCATGGCCCGCCTGCTGGAACGCCATCTGACCGCCAGGGGTGTGGCCATCCAGCTGCTGCACGGCGGCACCCCGGTCGCCCGCCGCGAGGAGATGGTCGAGCGCTTCCAGGAGGGCCGGGTGCCGGTGTTCCTGCTGTCGCTCAAGGCCGCCGGTACCGGCCTGAACCTCACCCGCGCCGACCACGTCATCCACTACGACCGCTGGTGGAACCCCGCCGTCGAGGACCAGGCCACCGACCGCGCCTACCGCATCGGCCAGACCCGGCCCGTCCAGGTGCACCGGCTGATCGCCGAGGGCACGATCGAGGACCGCATCGCCGAGATGCTCGGCGCCAAACGCGCGCTGGCCGAGGCCGTGCTGTCCTCCGGGGAAGCCGCCCTGACCGAGCTGACCGACGCCGAACTCGCCGCCCTCGTGGAGCTCAGATGACCGCCGCCCGCGGCTTCGCCGCCTTCCCGCCGCAACGCGCCGGAGCCCGTTTCGCCACCTCCTGGTGGGGCCGGGCCTGGGTCAAGGCCATGGAGGACACCTCGCTGGACCAGGGGCTGCTGCGCAAGGGCCGCGCGTACGCCAAGACCGGCCAGGTCGGCCCCATCACCGTCAGCCCCGGCCGCATCGCCGCCGTGACCGAGAGCGAGTACGACACCGTCGTACGCGTCGAGCAGCTCACCGAGGCCGCCTGGGAACGTTTCCTCGACCAGGTGGCCGCCAAGAGCGGGCACATCGCGGCCCTGCTCGACCGCGACATGCCGCACGACCTGGTGGAAGCCGCCGAGGACGCCGCCGTGCCGCTGCTGCCGGCCGTCGGCGACCTGGAGCCGGAGTGCTCCTGCCCGGACTGGGGGCATCCGTGCAAGCACGCCGCCGCCCTGTGCTACCAGGCGTCGTGGCTGCTGGACGCGGACCCGTTCGTGCTGCTGCTGATGCGCGGGCGCGGCGAGCAGGAGCTGCTGGAGGCGCTGCAGGGGCGCGAGGCCCCGAAGAAGCCGGCCGCGGCCGCGGGGGTGCCGGCGGTGGAGGCGTTCGCGGCGGGCGTGGCCGCGCTGCCCGAGCCCCCGCCGTTCGAGGCCGCCTTCGCGCCGCCCGTGCTGGACCCGGCGCCGGGCGTGGACGTGACCGCCCTGGGGGTGCTCATCGCCTCGGCCGCCTGGCGGGCGCGCGAGGTGCTGCTGCACGGGCGGCTGCCGGAGCTGTCCGAATACCAGGACCGCGTCCGCCTGGCCGCCGAGCACGACCTTGACCTCGGGCTGGAGGCGCCCGTGCGGGCATGGCGGTACGGCGGCGCGCACGGCCTGGAGGTGCTCGAGCACGCCTGGACACCGCCCCGCCAGGATCTGGCCAGGTCGCAGGCCCTGCTGGAGGCCGGTTGGGAGGGCGAGCAGCCGCCGCCGCTGGAGGCGTGGCGCAACCGCTGGACCCTCGGCCCCCTGCAACTGCGCTACGGCCGCGACGGCCGCTGGTACCCCTTCACCCGGGTCGAGGGGGAGTGGTGGCCCGCCGGCCCGCCGGAGCGTGACCCGGCGGCGCTGGTCAGCGGGTGAGCCGTCAGGCGCGGCGGCGGTAGGCGGCGACGGCCAGCGGGGCGAAGACGGCCAGGAACAGCGCGCCGGAGGCCAGCGTCCACCACACCGACGCCCCCGCCGGCCCGCCCAGCATCAGCGCCCTGGAGGCGTTCATGGCGTGGTTGACCGGGTTGATGTCCAGCCAGGCCTGCAGCCAGCCCGGCAGGGTGCTCTTCGGGGTGATCATGCTGGTGCCGAACGTCAGCGGGAACAGCACCATGAACGCCATCCCCTGCACCCCGCCGGGTTCGCGCATCAGCACCCCTAGCAGCACGAACGCCCAGCTCACGCAGAAGGCGAAGAACACCGTCAGCAGACAGGCCGCCAGCACCTCCAGCGGCCCGGTCCGCGCGCGGAACCCCAGCGCGAAGCCGAACCCGAGCAGCACCACCACCGCCACCAGATACCGGATCAGATCGCCGAGCATCGACCCGATGAGCGGGGCCGAGCGCCCGATCGGCAGGCTGCGGAACCGGTCGAACACCCCCTTCTTGATGTCGGTGTTGAGGCTGACGCCGGTGGCCATCCCGCCGAACAGCACCGTCTGCACCAGGATCGCGGGCAGCAGGAACTGCAGGTAGTCGTGGGTCGAGCCGGACACGGCGCCGCCCAGCAGGAACACGTAGATCAGCACGAAGATGATCGGCTGCAGGGTGACGTCCAGCAGTTGCTCGGGCGTGCGCAGCGTCTTGAGCACGCTGCGGCGGGCCAGGGCGAGGCTGTGGCGGGCCAGCCCGAACGGCCGCCGCTCGGGGCGCGCCGGGGCCGCCGGGCGGGCCGGCTGAGGGGGGAGCGTCCCCTCTCGTACGGCGATGGGGTTCATGCCGCGGCCTCCTGTTCGGTGTGGTGGCCGGTGAGGGTGAAGAACACCTCGTCCAGGCTGGGCAGCCGCAGCGACAACTCGTTGACGGCGACGCCGGCGGCGGCCAGCCTGGCGACGATCTCGGTGAAGGCGGCGTCGCCGTCCACCGGGACGGTGACGACGTCGCGGCCGGGCGATTCGGCGGGCCGGCCGGCCACGGCGGCGACGATGGCGGCGGCCTCGTCCAGCCGGGCGGGGTCGGCGGGGCGCACCAGCACGGTCTGGCCGCCGACGACGCGCTTGAGGTCGGCCGCGGTGCCGTGCGCGATCACCTTGCCGTGGTCGACGACCGAGATGGCGTCGGCCAGCGCGTCGGCCTCCTCCAGGTACTGGGTGGTGAGCAGGACGGTGACGCCGTCGGCGACCAGGCGGCGGACGATGGCCCACACGTCTTCGCGCTTGGCCGGGTCCAGGCCGGTGGTGGGCTCGTCGAGGAAGATCACGTCGGGCCGGCTGACGAGGCTGGCGGCCAGGTCCAGGCGGCGCCGCATGCCGCCGGAGTACGTGCTCGCGCGCCGGTCGGCGGCCTCGGCCAGGCCGAAGTCCGCCAGCAGCCGGGCGGCCGTGGCCTTGGCGTCCGCGATGCGCAGGTCCAGGAGGCGGCCGATGAGGACGAGGTTCTCGGTGCCGGTCAGGTCTTCGTCGACGGAGGCGTACTGGCCGGTCAGGCCGATGAGGCGGCGCACACGGGAGGCGTGGCGGACGACGTCCAGGCCGCTGACGGTGGCGCGGCCGGCGTCGGGGCGCAGCAGCGTGGCCAGGATGCGCACGGCGGTGGTCTTGCCGGCGCCGTTGGGCCCGAGCACGCCCAGCACCGTGCCGGGCGGGGCCGAAAGGGTGATGCCGTCCAGGGCGGTGGTCACGCCGAAGCGTTTGACCAGCCCTTCGGCTTCGAAGGCGTTCATGTGACGCATCGTGGGAGGTGCCGCTGTCAGCGCGCGCACAGATCGCTGTCAGCCGGACAGGACGGCGGCCAGGTCGGCCGCCGGGCCCGGGGGCAGGGCGCCGTGCAGCAGCTCGACGCGGTGCACCAGCCGGGGCGCGGCCAGCGGTACCCCGCACGCGGCACCCGACAGGGCGGAGGCGGGCAGCAGGGTCAGGCCGTGGTCGGCGGCGACCAGGTTGAGCACGGTGTGCACGTTGTCCCCGTGATAGTCCAGCCCCACCGGGAACCCGTCGCCCACCAGGTCACGCAGCCGGGCCAGCGGGCACAGCGGGGTCTGCAGCCAGCGCGCGTCCACCATGTCGGCCAGCGCCAGCGCCGCCCGCCCGGCCAGGGGATGACCGGCGGGCAGGGCCACGACGAGCTCCTCCTCGCTCACCCCGACGGCCGTCATCGGCCCGGCGTCCAGCAGGCGCAGCGGGTCGGACGGGGCGGCCAGCCCGTCGGCCAGGCCCAGGTCGGCCCGCCCTTCGGCGACCATCGCGACGGCCTGGTCGCGCCCGCAGGTGTGCAGGCTCACCTCCAGGCGCGGGTTCCCGGCACGCGCCCGCGCCAGCCGGGCGGCCACGACGGGGTTGACGGCCAGCGGGGTGGCGGCCAGCCGCAGCCGGTGCCCGGGCCGGGCGGCGGCGCGCAGCACGTCGGCGCGGGCCGCGCGGTGGCGCAGCAGCAGCGGCCCGGCGTGCTCCAGCAGCCGCCGGCCGGCCTCGGTGGGCTCGACCGGGCGGCGCAGCAGCAGCGGCAGGCCGAGGTCGGCCTCCAGCGCGGCGATCTGCTGGGAGACGGCCGACTGGGTGTAGCCGAGCTCGGCGGCGGCCGCGGAGAACGAGCCGTGCCGGGCGACGGTCACGAACGTGGTCAGCAAATGAGGATCCATCAGTGTTGCTTATAGCAGGTCCAGAAATCATCGTTGGCGCTTAACCAGGGGTGGCCCTCAGGATGAGGGCATGAAAATCGCCCTTGTGGGGGATCGATCCCCCAGTGTTCGTTCGCATGTCCGGATCCCGCTGGTCGTCGAGGCGCTGCGGGAGTGGGACGGCATCGCGCTCGACCCGTACTGGATCGCCACCACCGACGTGTCCGGCCTGGAGCGCTTCGACGGCATCTGGATCGTGCCGGGCAGCCCGTACCGGGACGAGGAGGGCGCCGTGGAGGCGGCGCGCGTCGCCCGCGAGCATCGGATCCCGCTCCTGGGCACGTGCGCCGGGTTCCAGCACATGCTCCTGGAGTACGCGCGGCACGTGTGCGGGCTGGACGTGGCGCACGCCGAGAACGAGCCGGACGCGCGGGAGTTCCTGCTGACGCCGCTGGCGTGCTCGCTGGCCGGGCACGAGGGGCGGGTGCGGATCTCGCCCGGGACGCTGATGGAGCAGATCATGGGCGAGTCCGTCACGATGGAGTCCTACGTCTGCTCCTACGGGCTCAACGAGACCTACACCCGGACGCTGGCCGAGCACGGGCTGGTGTTCTCGGGGCACGCCGACGACGGGGCGGTGCGGGCGGCCGAGCTGCCCGGTCACCCGTTCTTCCTGGGCACGCTGTTCCAGCCGGAGCTGTCGGGGGACGGGCGGCGCGCGCACCCGGTGATCTCCGCCTTCGCCGCCGCGGTGGCCCGCCAGGCGGTTCACGCCTGACCTTCACGGGTTCAGGCGCGGCGCCTGGGTTCCCGGGGCCAGCAGGGCGGACAGATTGTGCAGCGAGTGGCGCAGGAGGGCGACGCCGACCTGGCGGGCGTCGGTCATGAACATCCACTCCCGGTGCCGCGGCCAGTCGGTGATCAGCGCGAACACCTGCTCCGGCGGCGCCGGGACGTGCACGGCGGCGCCCGCGTAGACGTACCTCACCATGGACCTCCGGTGGCCAGCTCAACGGCACGGGCGCGGTCGAGAGCGCGGCCGCGGGCGAAGGCCGCGGCGAAGTCCTCCTCGCCGAGGTCGTCGCGCAGGCGCGCCGCCACGCGGGCCACGTCGGGGTTGGCGGCGTCGGGCGCGCCGCGCAGTTGTTCGGCGGCGCCCAGCGCGGTGGCGCCCGGCAGCAGGTCCCCGCGCGCCGCGCACAGCTCGGCCACGGCCACCGCGACCCGCGCCAGGACCGGCATGTCGGCCGCCGCCGTGACCAGCTCGGCCGCCCGCTCCGCGTGGCGGGCCGCCGCCTGGTGGTCGTGCGTGGCCACCGCCAGGTGGGCCTGCCCGACCAGCAGCAGCGCCCGGAACTGCGGCGCGATCGCCGTCCCGTCCTCCATCGCGTGCCCGACCGCGGCGTAGTAGCGCTCGGCGGCCCGCAGGTCTCCCTCCTGGCGGGCCAGATGGCCCAGCTCGACCTGCGCGAACGCGACGTTGCGGGCGGGCGTCTCCCGGCCCTCCGGCGCGTCGATCAGCCCTCGCAGCACGGCCCTGGCCCGCTCGACGTCCCCTTGGCGCACCAGGATGGAGGCCTGCCAGACCCGCTGGTGGGCGACGTCGGCCTCGGGGTTGAGCTCGAGCAGCAGCCGTACGGCCTCGTCCATCGCCTCCAGCCCCTGGCCGAAGTCCCCGAACACGGCGTGCGTCTCGGCCAGCGACGTCAGCGCCATCGACAACCCCCACCGTTCGCCGGCCTGCCGCAGCTCGGCGCAGCCGGACAGCAGGTCGGCCCGCGAGCCGGCCATGTCGCCGCCGTTCTCCTTCAGCGCGGCCCTGGTCACGTAGAGCATGCCGCGCGTCCACGGGTCGGGGTGGGCCAGCCGCTGCTCGATCACGGCGAAGCCGAGCTCGGCGTCGTCGGTGAACAGCGCCAGCGCCGGCTGCAGCATCGCCAGCACCGGATGCCCGGCCTCTTCCCCGTCCTGCAGGCTCGCGGCCCGGCGCAGCTCGCGCGCCGCCGAGGCGACCATGGTGTGGCCGCCGTCAAGGCTGGCGTTGATGATGTAGACGGCGCTGGCGATCAGCCGCTCCCGCGTGGGCGTCTCACCGGGTACGTCCAGCGCCCGCCCGATCCAGCCGGCCGACTCGGCGCGGGTGCCGCGGATGGTCCAGAAGATGCCCATGGCGGCGGCCAGGCGGATCGCGGTGGCGGCGTCGGCGCTGTCGACGGCGTGGTGCAGCGCGGCCAGGATGTTGTCGTGGTCGGCCAGCAGGCGGGCGATCCAGGCGAGCTGGTCGCGGCCGCGAAGCCGCGGCTCGGCGTGTTCGGCCAGGTCGCGGAAGTAGGCGGCGTGCCGGGCGCGGACGGCGGCGATGCGGCCGTCGGCGGCCAGGCGTTCGAGCCCGTACTCCCTGATGGTCTCGAGCATGCGGTAGCGGCCGTCGTCGGCGGGCTGGACGAGGGATTTGTCCACCAGAGCGGCGACGAGGTCGAGGCTGCCGCCGACGTGTTCGGCCGCGGCCAGGTCGAACCCGCCGGCGAAGACCGCCAGCCGCTCGGCCAGCCGGCGCTCGGGGCCGTTGAGCAGGTCCCAGCTCCAGGCGACGACCGCGCGCAGCGTCTGGTGGCGGGGCAGTGCCGTACGGCTGCCGCCGGTCAGCAGCAGGAAGCGGTCGTCGAGCCGGGCGGCCAGCTGCCGGGGCGTCAGGGTGCGCAGCCGGGCGGCGGCCAGCTCGATCGCCAGCGGCAGCCCGTCGAGGCGGCGGCAGATCTCGGCGGCCACGGCGGGTTCGATGCTCAGGCCGGGATTGATGGCGGCGGCGCGTTCGGCCAGCAGCCGCACGGCCGGTTCGGGCGGCAGGGGCGGCACGGGGCTGAGGGTCTCGCCGAGGATGCCCAGGGGTTCGCGGCTGGTGGTCAGGACGCGCAGGGCGGGGCAGCGGCCCAGCAGCTCCTCGGCCAGGTGGGCGGCGGCCTCGACGAGGTGCTCGCAGTTGTCGAGCACCAGCAGGACCTGCCCGGCCGACAGGGCTTCGACCAGGGCGGCGGTGGTGTCGACCGGGCGGATGGGGTGGCCGGTCACCCGGTGGTTGCCCAGGGTGGCCAGCACGGCCTGGGGCAGGTCGCCGGGGTCGGTGACGGGGGCCAGCTCGACGAGCCAGGCCGCGCCGCACTCGCCCAGGAGCTCGGCGGCGACGGTGGTGGCCAGCCGCGTCTTGCCCGCGCCGCCGGGGCCCACCAGGGTGACCAGCCGGTCGGCGCGCAGTTGCCGGCGGACGCGGGCCAGCTCGGCGTCGCGGCCGACGAAGCTGGTCAGCGGGGCGCGCAGGTTGGTGCGCGGCGGGCGGGGCGGCTCGGAGCGCAGCACGGCCAGGTGGATCTCGCGCAGCTCGGCGCCGGGGTCGGCGCCGAGCTGGTCGGCCAGGTGGCGGCGGCACTCCTCGTAGGCGGCCAGCGCCTCGGCCCGCCGGCCGTCGGCGTGCAGCGCTTGGACGCGCAGGGCGTGCAGGCGCTCGCGCAGGGGGTGGCGGGCGGCCAGCTCGCCGAGCTCGCTCGCCAGAGCCGCCAGCCCTCCTGGCGGTTCTCGCGGTTCCGGCCGGGTGAGCAGGGCCAGCTCGGCCTCCGCGCGGTCCTCGACGGCCGTCAGGCGGGCCTCCTCCAGGCGCGTGGCGTACCCCAGCGCGAACGGGGCCGCCGCCACCTCGCCCAGCGCGGCCCCCCGCCACAGGCGCAGGGCCTGCTTCAGCAGCTCGGCCCTGACCGCCGGGTCGCCGTGCTGCCTGGCCCTGGCGGTGAGCCGGTCGAACTCGCCCGCGTCGGTGTCGGCCTCCAGCCGGTAGCCGCCCGGCACCGACACCAGCGCGCCGGCCTCCGGCAGCGCACGGCGCAGGCGGGAGACCAGCGACTGCAGGGCGTTGCCGGGCTCGGCGGGCGGCTCCTCGGGCCACAGGTCGGCGGCCAGCTCCTCGACGGTGACGGCGCGACCGGCCGCCAGCGCCAGGCGCACCAGCAGCCGGCGCAGCCGGGCGCCCCCGACCGCGGCGGACTCGACCTCCAGCGGCCCCAGGATCGCCACGCGCACACGACCATGCTGCCACCTCCGCGGCGGCGTGCCCGTCCCTCAGGCGTGCCAGTCGCCGGGCCCGCCCGGCACCGGCGCCTGCGGGTCGTACGGGGTGCGGGTGAAGATGAACGTGTTGAGGTCGAGGTGGTCGGCGGCCACCCGCAGCGTCTCCCCGGCGTAGTAGCCGTCCAGCCCCAGCCACGTCCCGTCGGCTTGCGGCACGAACCGCGAGGCCCGCCCGCCGCCCCCGACCGGCTCCAGCGACAGCCCGCGCTCGGGCAGCAACCGCAGCGTGTACGGCTTGGGCCCCCAATGCCACAGCCCCGTCAGCGCCAGCAGCCCGGGATCGGCGGCGACCGGCTGCCACTCGTCCGGCAGGCGCGGCTCGTACTCCTCCAGGATGTCCAGCAGGTCGGTCAGCAGCGAGCCGTTCATCCCCGAGGTGGTGTTGGCCATGAACAGCACCCCCACCCCGTCGGCCGGGTCGGCCCACACCGTGGCCAGGAACCCCGGCATCGACCCGGAGTGCCCCGCCAGCCGCCGCCCGCCGGGGCGCGACAGCTGCAGGCCCAGCCCGAACCCGACGGTCCAGGAGTCCCCGTCGTCCACCCCGACCGGCTCGCGCATCTCGGCCAGCGTGTCGCCGCACAGCACGCCCGCGGTGTCGCCGCCCAGGAACGCGGCCCATCGCGCCAGGTCGTGCGGCGTGGACCACAGCTGCCCGGCCGGCCCCATTGCCTCGGCGTCGTGCTCCGGCTCGGCCAGCACCACGTCGGCGTACGGGTGCACGGCGTATCCCGTGGCGTGCGGGATGCGCGGCCGGGCGGTGGTGTCGTTCATGCCGAGCGGGTCGAGCACCTCCGACTGCAGCGCCTTGAGCCAGGTGGTGCCACGCAGCCTGCCCACCAGCTCGCCCAGCAGGGCGAAGCCGACGTTGGAGTAGTGGAAGCGCCGCCCGGGCCGGTGCTTGAGCTCGTCGGGCCCGAGCCGCTCCAGCAGCTCGGCGACGGGGACGCCAGGGGTGCGCTCCCACCAGGCGGTGGGCGGCTCGGCGGTCAGGCCGGCGGTGTGCGACAGCAGCTGGGCGATGGTCAGGTGACCCAGCGGGGTGCCCGGCAGGTGCGCCTCCAGCGGGTCGGACAGCCGCAGCGCGCCCTCGTCGCGCAGCCGCATGACCACGACGGCGACCATGCTCTTGGTGATCGACCCGATCCGGTACTGGGTGGCCTGGGTCGGCGGCGCGCCGTCCACCCGGCCGCGCCCGCCGAACCACGCCGGCCTCCCGTCCCGCACGATCGCCGCCGCCAGCGACGGCACTCTGCATTCGGCCTGTTCGACGGCCAGCCTGCGCAGCAGAGCGCGCGCCGTCGCCTGTCCCACCTGGCTCATGAGCGACAAGATTAGCCGCTAGATGAGCACCAGCTGCGGGCCTATCAGCTCACCTTGGTGCGGCTGCGGGTGGGCCTGGTCGTGGTAGTAGTGCCCGGCGTACCAGACCACGACGTTGGTGCCGTCCAGGCTCTCGCCGTTGAGGAAGCGGTTGAGCGCGGCGCGGTCGCGCGGGCCGGGGTTGCCGTCGTCGAGCTCGCGGGGGTGGTGGCGCAGGAACCACAGGTCGGACACGCCGTAGGCGTCGGCGGTGCCGTCGAACTCGCCGGGGTGGATCTGGTAGCCGCGGCCCGAGGACTTGTCGCGCACCTGCCAGTACAGGGCGGGGTGGCGGCGTTTGCGGGAGGTCTCGCGGATGATCGGCACGGGTTCGGGGATGATCGAGCCGGTGTCGTCGATCTGCTCGACCACGTCGTTGCCGGAGCCCTCGATGTCGAAGTCGAGCCGCCAGTAGGCGTGGTGGCGGTGCACCATGCACGTCATCGGGTTGGCGGTGGCGGCGAACCCGAAGCGGGGGCTGATGTCGCCGTTGTCGGCCAGGCGCCAGTCGCTGGCGTAGCGGTACCAGCCGGCGGCCAGCTCGCTGACGATCCGCAGCTGCTCGCCGTCGTAGTGGAAGGCCACGCCCTGGAAGTTGCCGGCGTCGGTCGAGGGGCGTTCCAGGATGGTACGGGGCGGGCTGTCGCACAACCGCCACCCCCAGCCGACCGGGTCCGTGCCGACCGCGTTGAAGCGGGTCTCGAAGCTGGCGTCGTCGCGGAAGGTCGTGCCCTCCTCGTACTCGACGTTCAGGACGGGCACGTGGGCCTGCCGGAGCACGAGCCGGCCGCGGTAGCGCACGTCGCGCAGCTCGACGCCGCCGCCGACGCCGGGGTTCTGCGGGGCCGAGGCGCGCGGGCGCACCACCAGCAGGTTCCACAGCTCGGTGGAGCCGCGGTGCACGCGTACCCGTACCTGGTCGGGGCCGCCGCGGTCGGCCAGCGCGTCGACGCCCTCGGGAACGCTGTGCTCGCAGTCGTGGTGCATGCGCACGTTGATTCCGGACGGCGTCCAGTCGACGGCGCGGTTGACCAGGTCGACGGCGACGACGCGGTGGCGCAGCCCGGTGGGCTCGCCGGGGGTGTAGACGCCGAGGGTGGGGCGGCGCACGGTGGTGCCGTCGGGGTTCTCCAGGTCGGCCAGCGGCGGCATGGGCCGGTAGACGACCACGTCCTCGCCGGCCGGGAAGCCCGGGTCGGCGCGCAGGATCTCGGCGGCGGCCGCCAGCTCCTCGCGGCTGGGCTGCGGCCGGTAGGCGCTGGGGCGCAGCTCGGCGCGTTCGGGCCGGTCGAGGGTGCCGCGCAGCTCGACGGCGCGGTTGCCGACCGGGTCGAACACGGTGGCCTGGAACGGGGCGTTCTCCCCGGGGTCGTGGCCGAGGCCGGGCGCGAAGGCCACGGTGAGCCGCTCGGGGTCGGCGACCTCGAGCGCGGCCAGCGCGTCCGGGTGCTCGGCGACCGCCTGGCGCAGCTGCTGCGCGGTCAGGCCCGCGCGGGGAACCGCTTCGATCGTGACGCGTACATCGTCGCTCATGGGCTGTCTCCTCGGCACGGCTGGTCGGCAAGGGCCGCTGGTGCGTTATCGGGCCGAGACGCCGCGACGTTAGCCCGCCGCGGCGATCCTGAGGCTCATGCGGCCCCACCGCTTAAAGAGGATATCGACGCGTATTTCGCTTATCCGTTGAGGCGAAGGCAGGCGAGAATACAAATAGTCTGATCTGTGAATATCTCCGGAAAGGGCTGAAGATTTCCCGGCTGAATTATGCTTGACATCGCCAGTCAGAAGAATGACCATGCTGTTCTGTGACCCCTCCAAAGAATGGCATTACCGGGCCGCCTGCCGTCGAAGGTCGCAGCAAACGGATCTGGCGGCGCGACGACGGCACCTGCATGGTCGAACTGATCCCCAGCCTGCGCAGCTACACCTTCGACCGCGACGAGCTCGTGCCGGCGACCGCGCGCCTGCGCCTCGACTTCTACGAGCGTGCGGCCCGCGCGCTGCACGCCTCCGGCATCCGCACGGTGTTCAGGGAGCGGCTCGGCGAGACCACCTATCTCGCCGACTACGTGCCGGCTCCGCCCTTCGAGGTCATCGTCAAAAACCGGTCCGTCGGATCGACCGTCCGCAAGTATCCCGGCCTCTTCCCCGAAGGCCATGTCTTCCATCCGCCGGTGGTGAAGTTCGACTTCCGGATCGATCCCGAGGATCAGCCCATCGGCGAAGACTATCTGTGGGCCTACGGAGTGGATGTCGAGGAGTTCCGCCGCATTGCCCGAGAATGCAATGACTGCCTCCGCAAGTGGCTGGAGCCGCTCGAACTCTGGGATTTCTGCCTGATCATCGGCCCGAGGTCTGAAGGCGATCTCACCATCAACTCCGAAATATCGCCCGACTGCATGCGGCTGCGCGACCGCCAGGGCAACTCTCTGGACAAGGACCTGTTCCGGCAGGGGGCCGGCCACGAGCACATCGTCTCCGTCTGGTCCGAGCTGGTCGGCAGGCTCCCGGCATGACCGAGGCGCACCGCCCGGTCGCCCTCGTGACCGGGGCGAACCGGGGCACCGGCCTGGCCATCGCCGCGGAGCTCCACGCGGGCGGCTGGGACGTATGGGGGCTCAACCGCACCTCGGCGGGGCAGTCCTGGCTTCCCGAAGCCCGGTGCGACCTGGAGTCGGCCGATGCGGTGACAGCCGCCGTCGAGACGGTCGCGCGCCGGCGGGGGCGCATCGACGCGCTCGTCGTCAACGCGGTGGCGCGGTCACTGGGCAGGATCGGCACGCTCAGCCTGCCCGACTGGCGGGCCGCGTTCGACGTCAACATCGTCTCCGTGCTGCCGCTGCTCCAGGCGGCCCTGCCGTACCTGCGCCCGCGCAAGGGCAGCATCATCCTGATGGGCAGCCATGCCGGGAGCCGCTACTTCGAGGGCGGCGGGGCCTACTGCGCCAGCAAGGCGGCCCTGAAGGCGCTGGCCGAGGTGCTCCTGCTGGAAGAGCGACCGAACGGGGTCCGCACCACGCTGATCAATCCCGGCGCGATCGCCAACGAGATCGGTGACGACTCACCGTTCAAGCTGTCGACGTCCTCTGTCGCCCAAGCCGTGCGGTGGGTTGTCGAAGCACCCGCCGACACCGCGATCGGCGAGATCGAACTGCGCCCGGCGCACCTGCCCGCCATGGCCGTGACCGGCCTGAACCGGCTCCAGGCGGTCTGAAGCCGCCCGCCCGGCGTCGAGCCGCGCCGCAATCTCTCCATCTCTCCGAGGGGGACCTCCCATGACATCGATTCTCGAGCGCCAACCCCTGCCCTCACGCGCCGGGCACGCGTCGCGTGCCTGCGACCTGCCCGTGCTGCGCAGCGCCCAGGCCGACTGGCCGATGCCGCCCGCCCGCACGATCCTGATCGCGCACCTGCTCGACACCGCGGTGCCGTACGTGCGGTCGCTGAGCCGATCCACCGAGCTCGCCCAGATCGTGCCGGTGCCCTACAGCGCCCAGCCGGAGGCGCTGTCGCTGCTGGGAGACCTTCCGGTGAGCATGCCGGCCTCGATCGAGGAGGTCGGGCCCATGGCGGTCGCCGCCGCCCAGCGGGCCGCGCGGCAGGGCGGGCCGCCCGTGATGATCCAGGAGGTCGGCGGATACTGCGCCGGGGCGGTGCGGGACCTGGCCGGGGTGCCGGGCTTTCGCGGCATCGTGGAGGACACCAAGCAAGGACAGTGGCAGTACGAGCGCGCCGCGCCGCTTCCCCTGCCGGTGTTCACCATCGCCGACAGCCCGCTGAAGGCCCTTGAGGACGTCCAGGTCGGGCGGTCCGTGGCCTACAGCGTCGAACGCCTCCTGCGGCTGCGCTTCTACCGGCTCCTCAGCGAACGCCGCGTCCTCGTGCTCGGCTACGGCGGGATAGGAACGGCCCTGGCCGAGCACCTGCGGCGCACCGGAGTCCAGGTCGCCGTCTACGATCCCGACGACATCCGGATGTCCGCCGCCCTGGTGCACGGATTCCGCGTGGGCCCGCGCCAGGACCTGCTCTCCTGGGCCGAGGTGATCATCGGTGTCTCCGGCCACCGCGCCCTCACCACGGCCGACGTGCCGCACCTGCGCGACGGCGTCGTGCTGGCCAGCGGGAGCTCCAAGCAGGTCGAGTTCGACGTCAAGGGCCTGCGCCGCGCGGCGTCGACGTCGGCCGAGGTCGACGAGGTGCTCGAACTGCGGGTGGCCGACCGCACCGTCTATCTGCTCAACGACGGCAAGCCCGTGAACTTCATGGAGCACAGCATCCTCGGGTCGGTCCTTGACCTGGTCTACACCGAGCTGTATTTGTGCACGCGTGAGCTGGCCAGGCAGACCTGGGCGCCGGGGCTGCACCGCCTCGACCCGCGGCTGCAGCAGGAGCTGGCGCAGCGCTGGCGTGAGGAGTACGGACAGCGGTGAATGCGATTCTCGAGAAGGTGCGGGCCCGCGTGGTCGTCGACTTCGCGACCGCCGATTCGGCCCACGACATCGGCCACGTCGACCGGGTCGCCGCCCTGGCGGGCGAGATCGCGGCCCGGACGGGCGCCGACCCGTTCATCACGCAGGTGGCGGCGTACGTCCATGACTACCACCGGGTGGAGGAGGCCCGGCAGAACCGGCGGCCCATCCGGCCCGAGGACGCCTGCGCGGCCGTGCTGGACGTGCTGGAGGGGTGCGGAGTGCCGCAGGACTGGCATCCGCCGATCCTGCGCGCGGTCGAGCTGACAGGCCGCTACCGCTTCGCCGAGGAGGAGCTCGACGACGGGTGCGCGATCGCCGCGGCGGTGCACGACGCCGACAACCTCGACGCGATGGGGGCCATCGGCATCGGCCGGGCCTTCGCCTACGGCGGGCTGCTCGGCGAGCCGCTGTGGGACCCGGCGACCGCTCTCAAGGAGGTCTACCAGGAGGGCGAGACCTCGTCGGTGCTGGCCCACCTCTACGAGAAGCTGATCCGGCTGGAGCAGGACATGCTCACCGAGCCCGCGCGCCGGATGGCGGCCGACCGGGCGCTGCTGCTGCACCGGTTCGCCGCCGGGTTCCGATCCGAGTGGGACAGGGGGCAGGCCGCCGGCTCGCGGGTCCGGTGGGACTCGCGCACTCGCTTCCTGTCAGTGGAGGAGCCCCGCCCTGACGCCGAGGAGCCGGTCGTCCGGGTCGGCTTCCGCGGGCCGGTCTCGCTGACCTTCGACGAGCAGGGGCAGCCGACGGCGGTCCAGTTGCTGGACGCGCCGGACCTGCTGGCCACCGACGGGCGGATCGTCCTGTCCCAGGGCCGGCCGCACCACCGCATCGAGGGGATCGCGGACATCGAGCTGCAACTGCGCAAGAACCGACCGGTGGCGCTCCATCTACACCTGCGGGGCGAGTGATGGGCTATTTCAGCCTGCTCCAGGCCCCGTACGTGACCCGGCTGCTGCTGGGGACCCTGGTCGGGAGGCTGCCCAGCGCGATGGCGGCGCTGGCGATCCCGCTGGTCCTGCGGCAGGCGGGCGCGAGCTACGACTTCGTCGGCCTGGCCGCCGGAGCGTTCGCCATCGCCGCCGCCGGCGGCGGCCCGGTGCTCGGCCGGCTGGTGGATCGGGTCGGCCAGGTCCGGGTCCTGGTGCCGGCCGCCGTCGCGGCCGGCGCGGGCCTGATCGCGATCGCGATGGCCCCCTCCGAGCCTGTGGCCGTGGTCGCGGGCGCCCTCCTGGCGGGGGCGGCGACCCCGCCGCTGGAGCCCTGCCTCCGGGTGCTGTGGCCTGATCTTGTTCCGCCCGCCCGGCTGGAGTCGGCCTACGCCATGGACTCGGCCTCCCAGGAGCTGGTCTTCGTCGGCGGTCCTCTGGTCGTGGCCGGCTGCGTGGCGGCCGGGTCCGCGGCGGGCGCCCTGTGGGTGGGGGCGCTGCTGGGCCTGCTGGGCGTGTTCGTGGTCGCCACCGCGTCGCCCGCCCGCGAGTGGAAGGCGCCGGTCCGCTCGCCCGACTGGCTCGGGCCGCTGCGCAGCCGTGGTCTGACCGTGCTGCTGGTGAGCCTGACCGGGGTGGGCGCCGCCATCGGCGGCCTCAACGTCCTGGTGGTCTTCTACACCGAGCACCGTTACGTGGCGGGCGGGGCGGCCACTCTGCTGGCGTTGAACGCCTTCGGCGCCCTGGTCGGGGGTCTCGGCTACGGCGCCGTGCGCTGGTCGTCCTCGCCGCCGCGGCGGACGCTGTTGCTGACGGTCGGGCTGGCCGCCGCGTACGCGTTGCTGTGCCTGGTGCCGTCCCCGCCGTACATGGCCGGCCTCATGATCCTCACCGGGCTCTTCCTCGCGCCCGTGCTGACGGCCGCGTTCGTCCTGGTCGGGAAGCTCGCGCCGGCCGGTACGGTCACCGAGGCCTTCGCCTGGCTGGTCACGCTGATGACGACGGGGATCGCCCTGGGATCGACCGCGGCGGGCCTCGTCCTGGAGCATGCCACGGAGTCCTGGGCCGCGTCCGTCGGGGTGCTGGGCGTGGCCGTGGGCGTCGTCGTCCTGGCGGCCGGGCAGCGGTGCCTCGCGGTCGGGAGCGCCGACAGCGCCGACGACCCCGCGGGCGCCGCCGTATGACGCGGATCCAGCTGGTCTGCACGGATCTGGACGGGGTGCTGCTCACCAGCGCCGGTGGCCTCAGCCACGACACCAGGAAGGCGCTGGCCGACGCCCGCGCCGCCGGCCTCCAGGTCATGGTCGCCACCGGGCGGCCCACCCGGGACGCTCTGGACTGGGCCCTGGAGGCCGGCCTCCGGGGCCTGCTCGCCTGCAGCAACGGCGCGGTGATCTGGGACACCCGCACCGAGCGGGTGCTGTTCGACCACTGCTTCACCGCCGACCAGCTCAGGCAGGTCTTCGTCTGGGCCGAACGGTCGGTGCGAGGCGGTGTCCTGGGCCTCGACACCGAGCACGAGCTGGTGCTGCAACCCGGCTTCGCCGACCTGGTGCCCGACTGCTGGCCCCACACCGTCTCGGCCGACTTGATCGGCCGCGCCACTGGCGGCAACCGCGCGGTCAAGGTGCTCCTGGCCCACCCCGAGCTGTCGGCGCCCCAACTCGCCGACGCGTTCGCCGGCCAGGCGGTCACCGGGCTGCGGGCCACCTTCTCGACCGCGCACTTCCTGGAGATCTCGCCGGAGCACGCGAACAAGGGCGAGGCCCTGCGCTGGGCGGCCGCGCACCGGCGCATCCCCCTCACCGCCACGGCCGCCGTCGGGGACATGCCCAACGACCTTCCCATGCTCCGCGAGGCCGGCCTGCCCGCGGCCGTCGCCAACGCGCACCCCGAGGTCAAGGCGGCCGCCCGTATCCTGCTGCCCAGCAACGACGACGACGGCGTGGCCTCGCTGATCCACGCCATCCTGCGCTGACCGCTTCTGGAGACGCCGATGCCGCAGCTGGAATCGGCCGGGCCCGCTGCCTGGAGGCCATTGCGCGCGGGCTCGTGCCGGCCGGGCAGTGCGTCGTCCCTGTGCCCCCTGAGATCGACGCCAAGGTGGCGCACGCCTACGTAGCCCTCGCCAACCGGGCCCTCGCCAACCGGGCCCTCGCCAACCGGGCGAGATGACGTGTTTCAGCGGTGCGGAGGCTCGGCTGTTCGTGCTCGCCCAGGCCACGCCGAGTCCGCTCCAGAGCCGGGAGGCCCGTACGGCGCCGTCGGAGTAGCCGATCACGTCGGCGGCGAAGAGCTCTTCGAGTGCGGTCATGTCGCCGGAGCGGGCGGCGGCGACGAAGGCGGTGAGGAGGCGGCGTTGTTCGGCTTGGGTGACGGGGGTGCGGCGGGCGATGAGGACGCGTTTGCGGGCTCTGCTGACGAGCTGGCGTACGGCGGGTTCGTTGAGCTCGAGGATGTCGGCGATCTGCCGGTAGGGGTAGTCGAACGCCTCTCGCAGCACGTAGGCGCCGCGTTCGGTGGGAGAGAGCCGTTCCAGGAGCAGCAGGACGGCGAACTCCAGGGCTTCGGCGCGTTCGGCGCCGAGGTAGGGGTCGGCGGCGGTGTCGACGGGCTCGGGCAGCCAGGGGCCGAGGTAGGTTTCGCGGCGGACGCGGGCGGACTGGGTGGCGTTGATCGCCAGCCGGGTGGTCGTGGTGGCCAGGAACGCGGCGGGGTCGTCGACGGTGGCGCGGTCGTAGGCCTGCCAGCGCAGCCAGACGTCCTGGACGAGGTCTTCGGCTTCGGTGACGCTGGCGAGCATCCGGTACGCGATCCCGAACAGGCGTGGTCGCACACCGGCGAACACCGCCGCCGCCTGCTCCAGATCGGCCACCGCCATCGCCCCCTGCTCCGGCGTCCCCCTCGCCGGAAGTGCGATTCCTCGACTGCTACCCCCCGGACAGCGGGGACAGGCCGGTGGCCAGGTACAGGCCAGGAAGATTCTTCCTGTCACAAATCGCGGCACTACCCGGTCTTGCTCCCGTAACGGCTTCCCATAGACGCTGTCAAAGGAGCACCATGCACTCACCAGAGCACCGGATCGCCACCTCCGTCCTGGTCATCGGCACGGGAGGAGCCGGGCTGCGGGCCGCCATCGAGCTCGCCGAGCGCGGGGTCGGCGTCCTCGCGGTGGGCAAACGGCCGAAGGCCGACGCGCACACCTCCCTCGCGGCAGGCGGCATCAACGCGGCGCTGGCCACGATGGACCCCGAGGACAGCTGGCAGCAGCACGCGGCCGACACCCTCAAGGAGAGCTATCTCCTCGCCCATCCGCAGACGGTGCAGATCGTCACCGAGGGGGCGGCGCGGGGTATCGAGGACCTCGAACGCTGGGGCATGCCGTTCGCCCGCGAACAGGACGGGCGCATCTCGCAGCGCTTCTTCGGCGCCCACACCTACCGGCGCACCGCCTACGCCGGCGACTACACCGGGCTGGAGATCCAGCGCACCCTGATCAACCGCGCGGCGCAGCTCGATGTCCCCATCCTCGACACCGTGTACATCACGCGCATTCTCGTCCGCGACAACGCGGTCTTCGGCGCGTACGGGTTCGATCTGACCGATGGCAGCCGTTACGTCATCCATGCCGACGCGGTGATCCTGGCCGCCGGGGGCCACACCCGGATCTGGCGGCGTACCTCCTCGCGCAGGGACGAGAACACCGGCGACTCCTTCCGCCTCGCCGTCCTGGCCGGCTGCCGGATCCGCGACGCCGAGCTGGTGCAGTTCCACCCCTCCGGTCTCATCGCGCCCGAGAACGCGGCCGGCACCCTCGTCTCCGAAGCCGCCCGGGGCGAGGGCGGAATCCTGCGCAACCAGCTCGGCGAGCGGTTCATGTCCAGGTATGACCCGGAGCGGATGGAGCTGTCCACGCGTGACCGCATCGCCCTGGCCGCGTACACGGAGATCAAAGAAGGCCGCGGGACCCCGAACGGCGGCGTCTGGCTGGATGTGTCGCATCTGCCACGCAAGACGATCATGACGCGGTTGCCGCGCGTCTACCAGACGCTCCTGGAACTGCAGATGCTCGACATCACCAAGGACCCGATCGAGATCGCGCCGACCGCGCACTACTCGATGGGCGGCGTCTGGGTGCGGCCCGAGGACCACGGCACCGGGGTCGACGGCCTGTACGCGATCGGGGAGGCGGCCAGCGGCCTGCACGGCGCCAACCGCCTGGGCGGCAACTCGCTCATCGAGCTCCTCGTCTTCGGCCGCATCGTCGGTCAGGCGGCGGCCGAGTACTCCGCGGGCCTCGACGCCCAGCGCCGCTCGGCCGAGGCACTCGACGCGGCACAGGCCGAGGTGGACGACCTCCTGGCCGCGGACGGCCCCGAGAACGTACGCGCGCTGCAGCGGACCCTGCGCGACATCATGACGGAGCACGCCGGCGTGGTGCGCGACGAGGGCGGCCTGCGCAAGGGCCTGGCCGAACTGGCCGCGGCGGAGGCGCGCATCGCCGACGTCGGCGTGCATCCGGACCTGGCCGGCTTCCAGGACCTGGCCCACGCCTTCGACCTGAAGTCCGCGGCGCTGGCCGCCCGCGCGACGATCGAGACCGCCCTCGAACGTCGCGAGACCCGCGGCTGCCACAACCGCTCCGACCACCCCGAGCTCGACCCCGCGCTGCAGGTCAACCTGGTGTGGTCCGGTCCCGGATCGGTGGCCAGGGAGGCCATCCCGCCCGCTCCCGCCGAGATCGCGGCGCTCATGCGCGAGGTCTCAACCGCCGGAAAACTCGTCGAATAGCACCGGCGGCCTTGACGAGGTCTTCATCCAGAAAAAAGGAAAAGATTTCACGGCTGCTGTCACAAGCCCGAAGGCTGCCCTGTCTTAGCTGACGACCGGTCGGCACGTGGGTGCCCCGGCGCAGAAATAGGGGGCACCAATGAAGGTCGTCGTGGTCGGCGGGACGGGCCTGATCGGGTCGAAGGTGGTGGCCAAGCTGGGGGAGCACGGTCACGAGGCGGTGGCGGCGGCGCCGAGCACCGGTGTCAACACGCTGACCGGTGAGGGGCTGGCGGAGGTGCTGGCGGGCGCGCAGGTGGTGGTCGACGTGTCGAACTCGCCGTCGTTCGAGCCTGCGGCGGTGATGGAGTTCTTCGAGACCTCCACGGGCAACCTGCTGGCCGCGGAGGCGGTGGCCGGGGTCGGTCATCATGTCGCGCTGTCGGTGGTGGGCACGGAACGGATGCCGGAGAACGGCTATTTCGCGGCGAAGATCGCTCAGGAGCGGTTGATCGAGAAGTCGGGGATCCCGTTCTCGCTCGTGCACGCGACGCAGTTCTTCGAGTTCGTACGGGCCATCGCGGAGGAGGCCGCGGACGGCGACACGGTGCGGATCGCGCCGGTGCGGTTCCGGCCCATCGCGGGTGAGGAGGTCGCCCAGGCGGTCGGCCGGGTCGCGGTGGGGCAGCCGCTGAACGGCCGGGTCGAGGTGGGCGGTCCCGACGACGTCCGGATGGACGAGTTCTTCCGCGACGCGCTGGCCGCCTGGGGTGACCCGCGCACGGTGGTCGCCGACCCGCAGGCTCGTTACTACGGCAGCGTGCCGGGCGAGCGGACGCTGGTGCCGGGCGAGGGCGCGATCCTCGGCACCATCCACTACCTCGACTGGGCCCGCCGGAACGCCGCCGGCAAGTAGTGCGGCCCAGGCAAGAGGGGTTGTTCCAGGTGCGGCGGCGACGCGGCGACCAACGGGCCCGGCCGTCATGCCCGGCATCCGGCCCGAGCCTCGACGACTGCCATGACGGCGACCGGACGGCCGGCGGGCGACGCACGCGCCCGCGACGGGACAGGAGTTACGCAGTGACCGCATCGGCGATGGTCGCCGAGTTCGATGACGTCGCCGGCTGGACCGCCGACGCCGTCGAGCAGCTGGGGGAGCGGCACGCCATACCGGCCGCCTGCCGCGGCAGCGCGAGTCCGGCGGCCCTGGCCTGGCTGGCCGAGGCGTGCGAGCTGTCGGCCGGCATCACGCTGCTGGACGTGGGCGCGGGCGCCGGCGGGCCGGCGGCCTGGGCCGCGGAGCGGTTCGGGGTCCGGCCGATCCTGCTGGAGCCGATGCCGGCCGCGCGCCGGGCCGCCGCCCGGCTGTTCGGGCTGCCGGTCGTCGCGGGGGACGGGCGACGGATTCCGCTCCGTACGGGGTCGGCCGACGCCGCCTGGTGTCTGGGGGTGCTGTGCACCGTACAGGACAAGGCCGCGGTGCTCGGCGAGATCCACCGGGTGCTGAAGCCCGGCGCCTCGCTGGGGCTGCTGGTGGTCGTCGCCCGGGGCCCGCAGCTCCTTCCGGTGCCGGACGGCAACCACTTCCCCACCCAGGGGGAGCTTCTCGAACTGCTCGCCGGCGCGGGATTCGAGATCGTCGAGCAGATCGACCAGCCCGGCGGGGCGCCGCGGTCCTGGTCGCGCCGCGCCGAGCAGGTCGCCGCGATGATCGCGAGCCGCCACCGGGCCGAGCCCGCGTACGCGCTGGCGGCTGACCAGGGTGAGCGCTTCACCCGCCTGTTCGCCTCCGGCCAGATCGTTGTACGGCTGATCCACACGGTCAGCCGGTCTTCCGGACATCCACTCAAGCCACGCATGGAGGAAAGATGAGCGTTCCCAGCGGCGAGGACGACTTCCTGTACGAGCTCCAGATCGAGGTCGAGACGGAGGTGACCCTGGTCGAGTCGAGCCATCCGGAGGAGGTCGCCGAGCTGCCGGTCACCGAGTGGCTGTTCGACCCGACGGACGCCGAGCGCGAGGAGATCGGGCTGCGGGGCCTGCTCGACGCGGTCGAGGCGCTGGAGGACGGCTCCCGGTCCGGCGATCACGTCGCGTGACACGCCTTCTTCCGGCAACCGAGTCAGGACACCGATGAAACACCTGGAACCCCAGCGAACCCGGATCGACACCCTCGAAAGCCTGCGCGAGCACCTGCAGTGGGCGATCGAGCTGGAACACGCGACCCTGCCGCCGTACCTGTGCGCGCTGTACTCGCTCGACCCGGAGCGCAACCCCGAAGCCGTCGAGGTCGTGGGCAGCGTCTTCGTCGAGGAGATGCTGCACCTGGCGCTGGCCGCCAACCTGCTCAACGCCGTCGGCGGCCGGCCGCGGCTGGACACGCCGGGGATGCTGCCGCCGCACCCCCGCCCCCTGCCCCACGGCTCGCTGGAGCTGTCCCTGGTGCCCTTCGGACCGGAAGCCCTCGAGATGTTCCTGCGGATCGAACAACCGGCACCGCCCGGCGCCCCGGCCGAAGCCGACGCCTACGAGACGATCGGCCAGTTCTACGCCGCCATCGAGGAGGGCCTACGCCACCTGTGCGAACGGCTCGGCGAACAGGCGGTCTTCACCGGCGACCCGGCCCGCCAGGTGAGCGCCGACCACTTCCGCCACACCGCCGGGCACCTGGTCCAGGTCGGTGACCTCGCCTCGGCGCTGGCCGCGCTGGAGGAGATCGTCGAGCAGGGCGAGGGCACCGCCCGCGGCGGCGTCTGGGACGGCGACCAGGACGTCTTCCACCCCGAACGCCAAGAAGTCGGACATTACTACCGCTTCCAGGAGCTCAAGCTCGGCCGCCGCTACCAGCGGGGCGACACCCCCCAGTCCGGGCCCACCGGCGAGACGATCTCGGTGGACCCGACCGGCGTACGTCCGATGCGCCACAACCCGCGGCTGTCCGACCACGAGCCGGGCAGCGCGATCAGGACCGCGCAGGAAGAGTTCAACCACACCTACTGTGCGGTCCTGCACCTGCTTGAACAGGCCTTCAACGGCAGCCCGAAGCTGCTCGGGGCCGCCACCGGCACCATGTACGCGCTCAGGGCCCAGGCCCAAGCCCTGATGGGAATGCCCGACGAAGACGGCACCACGGCCGGCCCGACCTTCGAGTACGTGCCGCCCGAGCTGCGCCGGTGGAGCGTCGGCGACCGGCAGCGGATCGTCGTGCTGCGCGACGGCCCGTACGTCGTGTACGGCGGCGTCCCTCTCAGACGCAAGCGCAAGATCGTCTCTGCCGAGAACAACGACGCGCTGACCTGGAAGACCGGCGAGCCCCTGGAGACCGAGGACACCTACGCGCTGTGCCGCTGCGGTCACTCGTCGTCGAAGCCGTTCTGCGACGGGACCCACGCCGTGATCGGGTTCGACGGCACGGAGAGCGCGGTCATGCGGCCGTACAAGGAGCTGCAGCACGTGCACGACGGGGTGGGCATCTCGGCCCAGCGGGTGGGGGAGCTGTGCGTCCATGCCGCCTTCTGCATCGGGCGCACCAGGCCGATCGCCGCGATGCTCGCCGACACCGGCGACAGCGACGTGCGCTCCACCGTCATGGGCCGCATCGACCACTGCCCCTCCGGCTCCTACAGCTACGCCCTGGAGCGCGGCGGCGAGACGATCGAGCCGGACCTGCCGCAGGCGATCTCGGTCCTGGAGGAAGAGGACGGGCTGGCGAGCGCGCTGTGGGTCACCGGCAAGGTGCCGGTCGTGCGGTCGGACGGCCGGCCGCTGGAGGCCCGCAACCGGATGACGCTGTGCCGTTGCGGCCATTCCGGCAACAAGCCGTTGTGCGACGGCACCCACCGGGAGATCGGCTTCCGCGAGGAACCCCAGCCCACCGAACTGAACGCAGGGAAGGTCCACTCATGAGCGAGCAGCCTGTCATCGTCCTGGTCGGCCATTCGTACGGCGGCATGGTGATCACGGAGGCGGCGGCCGGCAACCCGGCCGTGCAGGCCCTGGTCTACGTGGCCGCGTTCGCCCCCGAGCCGGGCGAGAGCGCGTTCCTGCTGTCGGGCAAGTTCGAGGGCAGCACCCTCGGCGGCGCGCTGGAGGCCTACCCGGTCGCCTCCGGCGGCAACGAGTTCCGCATCGCCGCGGACAAGTTCCACCACCAGTTCTGCGCCGACGTGGACGCCGGGGAGGCCGCCCTGATGGCCGCCACCCAGCGCCCGGTGACCGAACGGGCGCTCACCGACGGGCCGGCGGCGAGCGAGCCGGGCTGGCGTACCAAACCGTCGTGGTTCGTCCACGGCGAGCGCGACCTCAACATCCCGGCCGCGGCGTTGCGCTTCATGGCCGAGCGGGCCGGGTCGCGGGGCACCCGCGAGGTCGCCGGGGCCTCGCACGCGATCGCGGCGTCCCAGCCTGACGCCGTGGCCGCCGCCGTGCTCGACGCCGTCGGCCACGTACGGGGCTGAACGGGGCTCGCCCGGCCGGGGGACGGATCGATGTGGAGAGCTGAAGGCGTGGGGGAATCATGCAAGTGGGATCACTGAAACAGGCAAACGCACTCGAACGGGCCGCGTCCGCCTTCGTCGAGTTGCGCCCGCGGCTGTTCGGCATCGCCTATCGGATGCTCGGCAGCGCGGTGGAAGCCGAGGACGTCCTTCAGGAAGTCTGGTTGCGCTGGCAGAACACCGACCGCTCGACCGTCGAGAACCCTCCGGCCTTCCTGGCGTTGATCACCACCCGCCTGGCCATCAACGTCGCCCAGTCCGCCCGTTCGCGGCGCGAGGCCTATATCGGGCCCTGGCTCCCCGAACCGGTGGACACCAGCATGGACCCGACGCTGGGCGCCGAACGGGGTGAAGCGCTCGAACTCGCCTTCCTGCTGCTGCTCGAGAGGCTCACCCCCACCGAGCGGGCCGCGTACGTGCTGCGCGAGGCCTTCGTCTACCCCTATCCGCAGATCGCGGAGATCCTGCAGGTCAGCACGGTCAACGCGCGCCAGCTCGTGAGCCGCGCCCGTAAACGGCTGACCGCCGCACGGCGCGAGCCCATCGACAAGACGGAGCATCGGCGCCTCCTGGCGGTCTTCCTCGACGCCGCCCAGACGGGGAACATCGCCGCCCTCGAAGACCTCTTCGCCGAGGACGTCGTCAGCTCCTCCGACGGCAACGGCATCCGAGGGGCGGCGCGCTTCCCCCTGCTGGGCAGCCGCCGCGTGGCGAAGTTCCTGGCCGCGTACGCGCCGAGGTTCTGGCCGGGCGCCAAACTGACCTGGGTCGAGGTGAACGGGCGCGCCGGTGTGCTCGTCCCCCGCACCCGGACCGAGGTCACCCTGCTCACCATCGAGGCCTCGCCGGAAGGCATCCACCACGTCATGTGGATCGTCAACCCGGCCAAACTCGGCGCCTACGACCGCTCACGAGGGGGTTAGACGTTCGGCTTCTGTGGGGTGTCACAACTTGAGCGGCTGTCCTGTCTTAACTGCCGACTCCGAAAGAACAGAGGACATCGTGCGGACGACCTCGTTGCCCGGCGGCCACGCCGGCACCTTCACAGCGTGGATACAGGCCTGCTCTTCTGGCCGTGAGGGTGGCCGGACATGACCGACGTGAGCGCCGGGACGCTGGCGGAGATGCTCGACGAGCGGCAGCACCTGCTCGAGATCGCCTTGTGGATGTTCGGCTCGGAGAGCACGGCCGACCGGATCGTCCAGGAGACCTATCGCCGCTGGTACGCCCTCGACGACGAGGAACGCGCCGGCATCGCGGTGCCGCGCGCCTGGCTGACGCGGGTCGCCGGAGGCATCTGCCTGGAACTGCTCGCCGCCCCCGGCCCCCTGCCCGGACCGGGTACGCCCGGAGCGCCGTCCCCCGCCGCCCCGGCACCCCGCCCCCGGCCCGCCATGCGCCCGGCACACCAGCAGGCCAGGCCGGACCAGGCGATGCTCGTCCGGCACGACCGGGTCGCGCGCCGCTTCGCCGCGGCCTGCGACCTGGGGGACACGGCGGCGCTGCGGGCGGTCCTGGCCGCGGACGCGATCGTCGTCAGCGACGGTGGCGGCAAACTGCGCGCCCCCGTGCGTCCCACCTACGGCGCGGACGCGGTCGCCCGGTTCGTCACGTCCTTGCTGGCCGGCCGGCCCGGCACCGAAGTGGCCGTCGAGTCCGTGAACGGCCGGACGGGCCTGGTGCTGCGCCAGGCGGGCCGGGCAGTGGCGGTGGTCGGCGTGAGCGTCGCCGAAACCGAGATCACCGCGGTATGGATCGTCCTGAACCCCGACAAGTTGCAGCGCTGGCACCGCCCATGACCAGCATGCCCTCACCCCAGGCGCCTCGTGCGCCGCTGAAAGGCGGACCGGTGAACGAACCGATGCTGTCCACGGAGCACGACTACAGCGGCTCCACGTTCAAACCCCTCTATGTCACGCGTGTCGCCGTCAGCGGCGGCAGCTCCGCCCACGGCCGGGCCACCGGCCGGGCCCGCTCCGCCGACGGCACCCTCGACCTGCAGTTGCGGATGCCCGAGGAGCTCGGCGGCGACAACCCCGGCCCGAACCCCGAGCAGCTCTTCGCCGCCGGATACGCCGCCTGCTTCCACGGCGCCCTCAGCCTGCTGGCCCGCCGGCACCTCCTCGACCCCGCGTCGATCACCGTGGAGGCGAGCGTGGCCTTCGGCCGCGACCCGGCCGACGGCGGCTACCGGCTGAGCGCCGACCTCGTCGTGAACTGGCCCGGAGCCGACCCCGACCGGGTCACCCCGCTGCTCGCCCAGGCCACCGCGCTGTGCCCGTACGCCAAGATGACCCGCCAGGGCATCCCCGCCACCATCAACCTCGCCACCCCCTGATCTTTGCGGGGGGCCGCTCATGCTGCTACCTTGTCCAACGCAAGACACGTTCGTGACAACAGGAACTCTTCGAGGGAGGTGAGGTTAAATGACCGTCGTGGTGATGGCTGCCATCTGCGGCACTCGGTCCATCCTCACGTCCCCGGGCCTTGGCTGACCTTTCGAGGCGCCTTCCCTGGCACGGATGCGGCATGTCCCATCCGCCAAGGCCCCTTTTTTGCAAAGGGTTCCATTCCGTTGTCATTCGAGCATTCCTTTGACGATGGCCTGTCCGCGTACGGTTGGGACGCAGGGCTCGAACAGTCCTTCGCCTCCTACCGCTCCGCGAGGCTCATTCCCGCCCGCGTGGTCGGCGTCGATCGCGGCGCCTGCGACGTCATCACCGAAACCGGCCCGCTCCGGGCCCGCCTTTCGCTCCCGGCGGTGGCGGATCCGGTCGAGTCCCCGTGCACGGGCGACTGGGCGGCGCTGCGGCCCGGCCCCACGCCCGAACTGGTCGCGCTGCTGCCGCGGCGCGGTGTCATCGTCCGGTCGTCGGCGTCGCGTACCTCCTACGGCCAGGCCCTGGCCGCCAACGTCGACACGGCGGTCGTGGCCGTCTCGCTCGGCGGCCCGCTGAATCCGAGCCGGATCGAGCGGCTGCTGGCGCTGGCGTGGGAGAGCGGCGCCCAGCCCGTGATCGTCCTGACCAAGGCCGACCAGTCGGCCGATCCCGGCCAGGCGGTGACCGCCATCACCGAGCTCGCCCCGGGGGTGGAGATCATCGCCACCAGTGCCGCCACCGGCCAGGGCATGGACGCGCTCACCGCGGCGCTCACCGGCACCGTGGTCCTGCTCGGCCCGTCCGGAGCAGGCAAGTCCACGCTGGGCAACGCGCTGCTGGGCACCGAGGTCCTGGAGACCGGCGACGTACGCGCGCAAGACGGCAAGGGCCGCCACACCACGGTCCGCCGCAGTCTGGTCCCGCTTCCCGGCGGCGGCGTGCTGATCGACACCCCCGGTCTGCGGGGTGTCGGCCTCCTGGACGCCGACGAGGGCCTGCAGCAGGTCTTCGCCGACATCGAGGAGCTCGCCGAGCAGTGCCGCTTCGGCGACTGCGACCACGACTCCGAGCCCGGCTGCGCGGTCCAGGTGGCCATCGCCTCAGGTGATCTGAGCGAACGCCGCCTCGACAGCTACCGCAAGCTCCAGCGCGAGAACGCCTGGGCCAGCTCCCGCAGCGACGCGCGCCTGCGCGCCCAGCACGACGATCGCAAGAAGGCGATCACCCGCTCGCTGCGTGAGACCTACGCCTTCCGGGACCGGCAGCGCCGGTCGTGACCCGGGCGCGGGCCGCGGCGCGAGCATGCCTCGCGGCCCGCCTGCGCCGCCGACTACGCCTGCACCGGCTACGTCCTGCGTACCGCCACCACCAGCCCCACGACCACTCCCATGACGAGAGACGAGAACACCATGTCGCACACCTGGATCACCCGCGCCGAGACCCCGCAGGACATCCCCGCCATCCGCACGGTCGCCCTCGGCGCCTTCCCCACGCCGCTGGAGGCCGACCTCATCGAGGCGCTGCGCGTCGATGAGGCCTGGTCGCCCGAGCTGTCCATCGTCGCCCAGGCCCCCGACGGCACCGTGGCCGGGTACGCGCTGCTCACCCGCTGCCACGTCGACGCCGCTCCGGCCCTGGCGCTGGGCCCGTGCGCGGTCCTGCCGGAGTACCAGAAGACCGGCGCCGGCTCGGCCGCCATCCGCGCCGGTCTCCAGGCCGCACGCGACCAGGGCGAGAACCTCGTCCTCGTGCTCGGCCACCCCGAGTACTACCCGCGCTTCGGCTTCACCCCGGCCTCGGCGTACGGGATCCGCCCCTCCTTCGAAGTGCCCGACGAGGCGATGATGGCCCTCGTCTTCGACGACACCATCGCGGTGCCCAGCGGCACCATCGTCTACCCCGCGCCCTTCGGCGTCTGACGCTCAACGGGCCTGCCCGGGACGAACGGCGTCCCGGGCAGGCTCCGCTCCGCTCTCGGCGAATCCGGTGCGCTGTCAGTGAACCCGGCTGGGTGCTCGGCGTTCGCGGTGATTGGGTGTCGGGATGGAGATCTTGGTATTGGGAGGGACGGCCTGGCTGGGCCGGGAGCTGTCGCGGCAGGCGATCGAGCGCGGCCATCAGGTGACATGCCTGGCGCGCGGCGAGAGCGGCCAGGTGGCGGACGGAGCGAGGCTGGTGGCCGCCGACCGGCGTGATCATTCGGCGTACGAGCCGCTGCTCGACCGGGAATGGGACGCCGTCGTCGAGGTGTCATGGCAGCCGGGCTTCGTCCGCGAGGCCCTGCACGCGCTGGGCGACCGGGCCCGGCACTGGGCCTACGTCTCCTCCGTCAGCGCCTACGCCTCCCATGCAGCACCGGACGCCGACGAGTCCACGGCACTGCTCCCCGCGACCGATCGCGACGAGGTCGACCGCGACCTGTACGGCGAGGCGAAGGCCGCCTGCGAGCTGGCGTCCACGGCGGCCGTGGGCGAGCGCCTGCTCATCGCCCGCGCCGGCCTCATCGGCGGCCCGGGCGATCACAGCGGACGCACCGGCTACTGGGCGGCCCGTGCCGCCCGCGACCGGCAGGGGCCGATGCTGGTGCCCGACGCGCCGCACCTGCCGACCCAGGCGATCGACGCACGGGACCTGGCAGCCTGGCTGCTGGACGCCGGCGAGAAGGGCGTCGCCGGCACCTTCGACGCCGTTGGGCCGGTCGTTCCGTTCGGGGAGTGGATCGAGTTGTCCCGTGCCGCCGGCGGGCACACCGGCCCGGTGGTCACCGCCGAGTCGGCATGGCTGCTGGCCAACGGCGTGGCCGAGTGGATGGGGCCCGAGTCGCTGCCGATGTGGCTGGTCGAGCCGGGCTGGGAAGGGTTCGCGTCCCGGACCGGGGCCGCGGCGCATGCCGCGGGGCTGCGCCATCGGCCCCGGGCGGAGATGCTGGCCGACACGCTGGATTGGGAGCGCGAGCAGGGGCTGGAGCGCGGCCGGCGCGCCGGCCTCAGCGCCCAGCGCGAGCGCGAACTGCTCGAGGCCCTCGGCTGACGGCCCGCGCGGGCCGGGGTTCCACCGCGGGTTGAAGCTCTCCCGCATCCCGGCCCAGCACCGTCACCCGGCAGGCGGCGCAAACTCTCCGGGACCGGTTCAACGACAGCCTTGAAGCCATGAGTGCTGACGACTACGAACCGATATCCGGGCAAGCCCACGCCGAGGCAGGGCTGCCGGGTCCGATGATCGTGCTGGCCGGCGGGGTGCTCGTCGGTGCGATCAACATCTACCTCGCGGCGAGCCTGCTGCCGACCGCGGTGGCCGACCTCGGCGGCGCGGGCTTCTACGCCTGGAACATGACCATCTACCTCGTCGCCATGGTGATCGCGACGATACTCGCGGGCCGGTTCCTGTCCCGGTGGGGGAACGTCGGCGCGTACCTGCTGGGCTTCGCCGTCTTCACGGCGGGTTCGCTGGCCTGCGCGCTGAGCCCGGCGATGGCGGTGCTGCTGGCCTCGCGCGGCGTCCAGGGGTTCGGGGCGGGGCTGCTGTCGGGGCTGGGGTTCGCCGTCATCCGGTCGGCGCTGCCGCCCCGGCTCTGGACGCGCGGCACCGCGCTGATGTCGGCGATGTACGGTGTCGGCAACTTCGCCGGTCCGGCGCTCGGGGGCCTGTTCGCCCAGCTGGGCTCGTGGCGGCTGGCGTTCGCGGTGATGGCGGCGGTCTCGGCGGTGTGCGGCGCGCTCGTGCCCCGCGTGCTGCCGGGACGCGGACATGACCGGGGCCTGCGCCCGCCGGTCCCCGTCGTGTCCCTGCTGCTGGTCATGGCGGCCGCCGGGGCCGTGAGCGTGGCGGGGGTGCTGGCGGGCACGCTGGCGAAGGCGGCCGGCATCGGGGCGGCGGCGCTGCTGATGGCCGGGTTCGTCATCCATGAGCGGGGCAGTGAGCTGCGGGTCTTCCCGCAGGCGACGTACCGGAGCGGTTCGTCGTTGAAGTGGGTCTATCTGACGCTGGGGCTGCTGGCCTGCGGGGTCGCGGCCGAGTCGTTCCTGCCGCTGTTCGGTCAGCGGCTGGCCGGGCTGGCGCCGCTGGTGGCGGGGTTCTTCGCCGCGGCCATCTCGTTGGGCTGGTCGCTCGCCCAGATCGGCAGCGCGTCGGTGACGGGCGGGCGCGCGGTGCGCCGGCTGCGCGTGCTCGGCCCGGTGCTGCTGGCCGCGGGCCTGCTCGTCCAGGGGTTGTTGCAGCGTGAGGAGACGCCGCTGTGGCTGGTGGCGGTGTGGGTGCCGGTGCTGTTCGTGGCCGGGGCGGGCATCGGGCTGGCCTATCCGCACCTGTCGGTGGCCGCGATGTCCAGTACGCGGGATCCGGAGGAGGGCAGGCGGGCGGCCGCGGGGATCGCCACGGTGACGAGTCTGTCGATCGCGTTCGGCACGGCGGTGGCGGGCGTCCTGGTCAACCTGGGCGGCGCGTCGATGCTCGACTCGGCGCGGTACGTGTTGTTCGGGCTCGCGCTCCTGTGCGCACTCGGCGCCCTGACCGCACACGCGGCCAACCGGACGGCCCCCGCGCTCGCCGCCGATCGCGATTGACGCTGCCGTGGGTCGGGGTTAGTACCCGATGACAGCGGATGTCGTTCTTGGTCTGCGCCCCTTCAACGACTGCTCCACGGCGAGAATCTCCGACAAATCGCTTGAGGTTCCACCGGGTGGAAGGTGCAGATTCGAGTCATGAACGACGCGACGGGTCTTTACACGATCGGGCAGCTGGCCCCGGCGTACGGGGCTGCGGGCGCGCACGATCCGCTTCTGGTCCGATTGCGGTGTCGTCCCCCCGGTCCAGAGGTCGGGGGGCGGCTACCGGCTCTATGACGCGGAGGCGGTCGCGCGGCTGGACCTGGTCCGGACGCTTCGCGATCTCGGGCTCGGTCTTGACGCCGTCCAGCAGGTGCTGGAGCAGCGGGCCACGCTGAGCGACGTGGCGGACCTGCACGTCAAAGCGCTCGACGCCGAGATCCGCACCCTGAAGATACGCCGGTCCGTCCTGCGCGTGCTCGCCAACCGTGACAGCTCAACCGAGGAGATCGCTTTGATCAACGCACTGGCCCGACTGTCGGCACGGGAACGTCAGCAGATCATCGACGATTTCGTCGACCGCGCGTTCGCCGGCGTCGTCGACGAGGATGCCGCGCTGGTCGCGGGCTGGATGCGCGACCTGCCGCCGGACCTGCCCGAGGACCCCACCTCCGAACAGATCAACGCGTGGGTGGAACTGGCCGAACTGGTGGGCGACGACGGCTTCCGGCAGACGGTCCGAGGGATGGTTCTCAGCGGCGAGGACGACAACCGCCTGGAGTACGGCCTCAACCTCCGGCCCTTGGTCCTGGAGCATGCGGGCGCCGCCCTGTCGCGCGGCATCGCGCCGGAATCGGCCGGGGCGCGACCGATCCTGAAGCGGATCATCCCCGACGACCTTCCCGCCGAGGAGACCGCCGCTCTGATCATGTGGCTGGACATGGTCGCCGAGCCCCGAGTGGAGCGGTACTGGCACCTCCTGAGCATCCTCAAGGGCCAGAAACCGTCCCCACCGGCGGTACCGGCCTTCGCATGGGTGCTGGCCGCGCTGCGCGCCCACCGCTGATCCGCCCGGCACCTCCTTTCGCCGCATCCATAAGGGGACAGCGCCGACCGCTCCGGTGCCGGGACCCCGTTCACAGCAGCAGCGCGGCGAGATCTTCCCATTGACGCAGTGGCGGCCGGTCCGGTGTGGCCGTGAGCACGTGCAGGCTGACGTGATCCGCGCCGGCCTCGAGGTGCTCGCCGACGCGGCGGGCGACGTCCTCGGGGCCGCCGGTCGCCACCAGCGCGTCGACCAGCCGTTCGTCCAGCGACTCGGGGTCGTCGAAGCCCAGATCGCGCAGCGGCGTGAGCCGGTTGGGCAGGGCGGCGGCCGCATAGGCGCGGGCCAGCTCGGCCGCGCGGGGCCGAGACGGGTCGAGGACGGCGAGCTGGGTGACCGCGAGCAGCGCCCGCGGCCCGAGCAGGCCGCGGGCGTGGCGGGTGTGCGCGA
The DNA here is from genome assembly GCF_044593615.1 of Nonomuraea sp. NPDC051941. Classification (NCBI taxonomy): domain Bacteria; kingdom Bacillati; phylum Actinomycetota; class Actinomycetes; order Streptosporangiales; family Streptosporangiaceae; genus Nonomuraea; species Nonomuraea sp. NPDC051941. The sequence goes on along the minus strand of NZ_JBIUCF010000010.1, from coordinate 205,453 downwards.
CCGGCATGCCCAGCGGGTGGGCGCCCGCGGCTCGTTCGGCGGCGAGCTTGAGCATCTTCGGTCCCAGCGCGGCCAGGACCCGGGGCCCCGCCGGGACCGGCGGGCCGAACGGAGCGGCGTCCATCGCGTCCAGGTAGGCGCGCATGGTCGCGACCGGCGGGCCGAAGCGATGGCCGCGCACATCGGTGACCAAGGCGGGGTGGCCGATGCCGAGGCCGAGCAGGAACCGCCCGGGGAACGCCTCGGCGAGGGTGCGCTGCGCGGCCGCGGTGGTGACGGCGTCGCGGGCGTAGATGCCGGCGGCGCCGGTGGCGACGACGGTCCGCCGGGTGAGCGACAGCAGCAGGGCCGCCTGCGCCATGGCCTCGCGGCCGGCCGTCTCGGGGAACCACAGCGCCGGGTATCCGAGGTCCTCGACGGCCGCGGCAGCTTCGCGCAGGACGGGGGCCGGGTGGCGGTCCAGTTCGCCTGCCCAGATGCCGACCTGTCCGAGTTCGGGTGCGGTCATCGGGCGCTCTGGGCGGTCAGGAAGCCGTCGATCGCGGCCGCGCCGGTGCGGGCCAGCCAGGTGCGCAGATCCATCAGCCCCGGGTGCAGCGCGCGGGCGAAGGAGACGTCGGCGCGCCAGCCGCGTTCGTTGAGCCAGGTGTAGGCGAAGGCGAACTCCTCGCCGGCCCGCGCGATCACCTCGATCGGGATCTGTACGTAGGGCAGCGGCCGGCCGACGGCCTCGGACATGGCCGCGGCGATCTCCAGCGGGGTCAGCTCGTCCCCGGCCAGGTCCACCGCGCGGCCGATCCACTCCTCCGGCCGGGCGAAGGCCAGGGCCGCGAAGGCGCCGACGTCGTCGACGGCCATGATCTGCTGCGGTACGGCCGGGTCGAACGCGGTGGTCACGGCGCCGTCGTGCAGGTGGTAGGCGCCGGTGTAGTTCTCCATGAACGAGACCGGACGCAGGAAGGTCGCGGGCAGGCCCAGCCGGGTGATGTGCTGTTCGATCCGCCACTTGCTCACCACGTTCTTCGGCAGCTTCTCGGTGTTGTGGCGGCCCGCGCCGGCGACGGAGGCGTAGACCAGGTGGCGGACGCCGGCGGCGTGGGCGGCGTCGGCGACGTTGCAGCCCCAGGTGACCTCGTGATCGGCGGTGAAGCCGGCCGGGGTGCCGGGGGAGCCGACTGTGGGCTGCACGCTGAACAGACCGTAGGCGCCCTCGGCCGCGGCGGTGAGGGAGGCGGGGTCGTCCATCTCGGCGCGTACGAGCCGGGCGCCCGCCTTCGCCAGCGCCCGGGCACCGGCGGCGTCCGGGTCGCGCGTCACCGCTCGTACGCGCCAGCCGTCGGCGAGCAGCCGGGCCGTCACGGCGCGGCCCTGCAGGCCGGTCGCCCCCATCACGACGATGGTCTTCACGATGCTGTCTCCAGAGGTCAGGGGCCATCCAGATAACCGGGGTGGCCCTCCGGTTCTGGGTGAGTACGATATGGAGGGCCACCCCGTTTTTGCAAGCCCGCTGGAGACCACATGCCGCACGACAGCCGTACGACGTCGCCCACGCGGCCGATGCGCGCGGACGCGCGCCGCAACTACGACCGCATCCTGGCCGCGGCCGCCGAGGCCATCGCCGAGCAGGGAGCCGAGGCGTCTCTGGAGGAGATCGCCCGGCGCGCCGGCGTCGGCTCGGCCACGCTGCACCGGCACTTCCCGGCCCGGCAGCAGTTGCTGGAGGCCGTCTTCCGGGACAAGGTCGAGGCCCTGTGCGCCACCGCGGCCGACCTGGCCGGCGACCCGGACGCGGGGCACGCGCTGGTGACCTGGCTGGGCGCCGTCGCCACGCACGTCGTCTCCAACCGCGGCCTGGCGGCCTCGCTGATGCGGGGCGCCCACGACGGAGACCCCGCCCTGGGCGCCACCTGCCACACGATGATCGTGAGCGCCGGCGATGACCTGCTGACCCGCGCCCGCCGCGCGAACGCCGTACGGGCCGACGTGGCCATCGTCGAGCTGCTCACCCTCGTCAACGCCATCTGCCTGGCCGTCGAACACGAACCCGACGGCGCGGCCCAGGCCCACCGGCTCCTCGACCTCGCCCTCACCGGAGTGGGCCCCACGGGGGAGAGGTGACGCCGGACGGCCGTCGCCACCTACGCCTCCTCACCCACAGGGGTCCCCGGCCACGTCGGCCCCGGCGAGACCGGGAACCGGCCCGCGCCCCCGTCGTATCGGTGAATGGAGGGTTCAGCGGGCCATCGTGCTGCCCACCAAGGCCACCGCGCCGTAGCCAAGGGTGCCACTGAGTGTGAGGATCGCGGCGATCTGCCCGAGCTCGCCGAGACCGAAGAACGGAGCCACGGGCACCAGCACCACGCACAAGGCCACAGCGGCAATCGGGCCGGCCATCGCCACGAGCCACCAGAGCGGCAGCCGGGTCAGCCAGGACAGGCCGGCGCCCAGCGGGAAGGAGACCAGCATGCTCAAGGTGAGGGCGGGGTTTCCAGGGTTGTCCTCGTCGCCCACGAACGCGCCGATGAAGACGGCGGACGCGACGAGACCCACCCCAAGACCGACCAGCGCCGCCCTGGCCACGATGCAGATGATCTTCTTCATCGGCTCAGTCAAGCACATGGCCCCGAAGACAATGACAAGGCCGAATTGGGCCGCAAAACCGTCTATGGTTCGTCGGGTCCTGAACATGCACCTCCTGCCGAAAGAGGCAAAAGCGAACGCGAAAGCAAGGAGGAAAGTAAGTGGAGGAGTCCGCGCTCCGGCAACTGCGGGCGCAGGCGTCCCGCGAGGACTACTCCTCGATGGCTCGTCTGGCGCACGCGCTGTACGAGCACGGCCTGTCCGTGCCGGAGGTCATGCGCGAGTGCTACGGGGTCGACCTGCCGTTGGAGTTCGTCGTGCTCGCCGAGGCCGACCTGTGGCGTCCCGGCCTCTTGGTCGTGTGCACCGATCAGCCGTGGCGGCTGGCCGTGCCACTGGCCCGGGGCGGCCCGGTGGCCGCCGCGGATCCGTCCGACGGGGTGGAGCGAAAGCTCCTCGCCCTCGACCCCGACCTCCTGCCCCTCGCCTACACGCTCGGCACGAAAAGCCCATCCTGGGAGAACAAGGAGGTGCTCTGCTACCGGCTGTCCGAGCTCGCCGCAGGCCGGCCGACGGTCTTCAGGCTGTGGGAGAAGACCACCCGCCGCGACAAGGTGAAGCGGCGGGGCGACTCCCTGCTGGCGGTGCTGGAGGAGCTCCATCTCGAAGAACTGCGCGAGACGGAGCGCGAGATGGACGACTGGGACCGTGGCGGTGAGGAGGAGCTCCTGCAGGCGGCGCGGGAACTGGTCGAGCGGGTCGAAGAACTGCGGCGCCAGGTCACAGCGCGTGAGGCGCTGCAGCCCGGCCAGTAAAGGCGCCGCCGTCACCGGGACGTCGTCCGACTCCACCAGGGTGAACAACGCTGACCGGTGCGAGCGGCAGTAGCGGCGGGTCGCCGTCAACGAGATGCCGGCGCCCGAACTCGGTAGCCGCGCCTGCCGGAATGGAGCCACCGGCGCGGTCCGTGGTAGGTACTCTCGGCATGGAATTCTTCTGTTATCACCGTGACCGGTCCGACACCGCGGCGCTGCGCGTCGAGCTGGTGGAAGAGCATTGGTCCTACATGGACCGGTACGCGGCGGAGATGATCGCCCGTGGCCCGACCTTCGGCCGCGGCAGCGAGCGGGCCACCGGCAGCGTGCACATCGTTGACCTGCCGGATCCGGCCACCGCGCGGGCGTTCGTGTTCGATGAGCCCAACTACCAGGCCGGTGTGTACCGGGATGTGATGTTGCGGCGATGGCGCAACGTGCTGGGCCGCACCATGTGGGATTTCCCCGGCGGCAAGGAGGGCGGCAACCGGTATCTGGTGCTGGGCCTCGGTTTCGGACAGGCGGCCGACCTCGTCCCGCCGGCCGGCCGGGACGAGCTGATCGCGTACGGGCCGCTGCTATCCGACGACGGCGCCACCTGGCTGGGTACGGCGCTGCTGGTCCGGGCGCCGGACCCGGACGTGGCCCGCGCCGTCCTGACCCAGGACCGCTATGCCGACATCGAGGTGCACGACTGGGAGTTCGGCGGGCGGCGGTGATGAGCACGTGACCGTTCTAGGGTGGCGTCATGCTCGTACTGGGGATCGAGGTGCCGGACGACCTGCTCCAGCGGTGGCTCGGGTGGTTCGCGCCGCCGGTGCAGCCCTTCGTCATCCCGTCCGATCTCGCCGGCTCCCTCGATCTCGAGGATGACCGGGACCGGCTCACGCCCGAGGTCAGGGACACCTTCTACCTCTACGGCCTGGGTTCGTCGGCGCTCGTGTGGCTGACCGAGGCCGGCGCGCGCCGGCTGCCGGCCTCGGTCAGGCGCAGCCAGCCCGCGCCGCACCGCTGGCCCGGCTCGATCGCCGGGCGTGAGGTCGAGACGGTCGTCGCGTACGTCGAGAAGGGGCGCCGCCCCAGCCGGCAAGGCGACGTCGCCCCCGCCACGTGGGACGCCATCGCCTGCGCGCTGCCCGGAGCGCGGCACCTCGCCGGAACCTTCCCCGCCCGGAGCGGCCCGAACTGCTTCGGCACGGTGATGGCGGCCTGCGGCGCCGAGGGCGCGGAGGAGAGGTGGATGCTCCGCGAGCCGTTCGAGGACTGGCTCGCGGAGCACACCGCGAAGGGAGGGCATGACGACGAGCCGGGCACTGTCCTGGTCTGGCGGGGTGCCGATGGAGCCGCGCAGCACGCCGCGGTCACCCTCGGGGACGGCTGGGCGCTTCACAAACCCTCGCAGGGCTGGATGAGCCCGACGAAGGTCCTCGCCTTGCAAGACCTGAAGCACAGCGCCCGAGCCAGCGGACAGCGCCTTCACCGACGCCACCTCCGGTGACTTCGCCACCCCGACCTGGCCTAGGCTTGGGTGCGCTTCTCCAGCCGGCTGCCCCGCGGCAGGGTGACGGCCATGATGTTGCTGGGGATGTCCAGCTCGATGCGGTGCCATCGGCCGCGCGGGACGATGGCGGCGGTCCCGGCTGTCAGCCTGATCTCTTCCTCCTGCTGGCCCGGCCGCTCCGGCCGCAGGTAGAGGCGGATCTTCCCGACGAGGCACGACACGACCTCCTCGGCCTCGGGATGGACCTCCCAGTGGTCGGCGTGGACGTCGGCGCCGGTCTTGGCGTGGAAGGCCGTCAGCTGCCAGCCGTCCTGGTCGGCGTCCATGGTCGCCTTCCCGGCGTGGATCTTGCCGTCTTGGCGCAGGTGAACGGAGGACGCGAAGAGATCGATCGGGTTCACAGACATGCCGAGACGCCCCTTTTCTGCGGTGGGTGGATCGCCGGTCAATCCCGGGCGGAGAGCGGAACGCGGTCATCGGCCTGCTCGGCCCGTTTGGGCGGGCTGGTCGGGCGCAGGACCGTGAGGGCGATGAGGACGGCGCCGAGCAGGAGGACGGCGCCGAGGCTCAGGCCGAGCGCGTAACCGTCGTTGAGGGTCTCGGGCGTGACGGCCCGGCCGGTGCGGTTGTGCGCGACGGTGCCGAGGGCGGCCAGCCCGAGTGAGGCGCCGATCTGGCGTGAGCTGTTGAGCAGGCCGGATGCGGTGCCGCTCTCGTGGGCCGCGACGCCGACGGTCGCGGTGGAGACGACCGGTCCGAGGCAGAGCCCGAAGCCGACACTGGCGACGATCGAGGGCCCCAGGACGTCGGTGACGAAGGCGCCGTCCGGGCTGATCAGGCCGAACCAGGCGAACCCGGCCGCCGTCAGCAGCCCGCCGATGACCAGAAGGGTACGTGGCGCGAGCCGGTAGCCGAGTTTGACGGCCAGTACGGATCCGGCGACCACGCCGAGCGCGAACGGCAGGAACTCGACCCCGGTCAGGGCCGGCCCCGTCCCGAGCACGCGTTGCAGGTACAGGGACGCGAAGTAGAAGGCCGCGGCCATGGCCGCCCCGACCAGGAGGTTGTAGGCGTTCGCGCCGACGACCGAACGGTTGGCGAACAGGCCGAGCCGGATCAGCGGTTCGCGGGCCGTGGTCCGCTCGACGAGGATGAACGCGGCCAGCAGCACGGCGGCGACCGCCAACGTCGCCACGGTGACCGGCGAACTCCACGCGTACCGGTCGGTGCGGACGATGCCGAACACCAGCAGCATCATGCCCGCCGTGGCCAGGACCGCGCCGAGCACATCCGGACGGGCGGCGCGCACCGCAGGCGGCCCCGCGGCCACGGCCCGCCAGGTCAGCGCCAGCGCGCAGGCGGCCATGGGCACGCTCACGAACATCACCCAGCGCCAGCCGGCATACTCGGTCAGCAGGCCGCCCATCAGGACGCCGAGCGCACCCCCGGCGGCGTTCGTCGCGCTCCAGATCCCGAAGGCGCGCACGCGTTCCTTGCCCGCGGGGAACGTCGTGGTCAGCAGCGCCAGCGCGGCCGGAGCCAGGGCGGCGGCCCCGATGCCCTGCGCGGCCCGGGCGGCGACCAGCTGACCGGGTTCCTGGGCGAAGCCGCCGGCGAGCGAGGCCAGGCCGAACAGGGCGAGCCCGAGCAGCAGGACCGGCTTGCGGCCGTAGCGGTCGGCGGCCTTGCCGCCCAGCAGGAGCAGCCCGCCGAAGGTGAGCGCATAGGCGTGGATCACCCAGGTCAGGCCCACCGCGCTGAATCCTAGTCCGGCGGCGATCTGCGGAAGCCCGACGTTCACGACCGACAGATCCAGCGACACCATGAACTGCACGACGGCCACCGCGGCGAGAGTGAGCCCCGGCCGGGCACCCGGCTCGGCGAGCACGCTTCGGCCTGCTGATCGTCTACTGGTCAACGCGGCTCAGTCCTTTGAGCCGGAGGGATCGTCACGGTTCGGACCCGGCTGTGCGGCGGCGATGCGGGTGGGGAGCCCGGTGGATGTATCGGCTGGGGTTGTCATGACCGTAATCGTCGTTCAACTGCTGCTCGGGGGCGTCCTGCAAGCGAAGTCATCTGCCGCTACCGCCCCGGGACCAGCGACCGACCGGACTACGCCGCCGGGAGTAGTCGCCGCTACAGCACCGCCGGGCGCACGCTGGACACAGCGCTTGCGTTTGCCCCACCCCCGCTCCGCCGCCGGCCGCGCGGGCGCCTGCGTTCGGCGCCGCCTGTCGCTTCATACGGTGGTGCGTGGGTGGATCTTGTTCCGGCTGCGGGTGGGGGAGAGGAGGCCTCCGACTGTGTTCGATCACCGGAGTCGCCGCCTTCTGCGCCTCGATCGTCTGTCGGTGGTGGAACGGGAGGTGCGGGCGCGGATTGGTGGCTAGGGGACGAGCACGTTGATGACGACGCCGATAGGGATGGAGACGGCGACGCCAAGGATGAAGAACAGCCATTGCTGGCGCCGGTCGCCGCGTCGGTTGGCGTGGATGTCGCTGAGGACGATTTCTCGGATCTTCTGGGCCTGTTCTTGGTTGACTTCGAGGAAATTCTGATGCTCGTCGACCGCTTCGGCGAGGATCTGGTGGGCGGCTTGCTGGAGTTCGAGGTCGTGTTGCAATTCGGCCATGAGCTGTGAGGCTTCGGCGAAAGCGGCGGTGACGGCTTCAACGCGGGGTTTCAGCGGGTTGGCGCGTCTGGCGGCCAGCTGGAGTTGGCGCTGTTTCTCGGCCTTGGAGAGCCTCCACATCCATGCGGCACCGAACGTGCCTAATGCTGCACTCGCCGCGATGACGATCCAGCTTGCAGGGGTGGAGCCTTCCTCGGTGAGGGCACCGCCACCTGCGAGGAGCCCAAGGCACGCGAAGACGATGATCAGGACAGACAAGGCTTCCTTTGATTCCGCCGCCCTGATGGCTTGGCGTTCGCGTGCGAGGGGGTCCCAGGGATCGTCCGGGGGCTGCTTGTTGGCCATGGTTCCATTTGTGCCATGACGTCATGCTGCGTCGATGCCCTATGACTGGATTTCTCGATTCCTCGCTACTAATGATCTTACATGCCAATGTCTCTTATCATGTAAGATCGTTTTTGTGACCGTTTCCCCTTTACGCCACGACTCGGCCCCCGACGAACAGGGGGTCGCCATCACCGTGTCTCGCCCAGCCGTACGAGGCACCCCGCCCGCGAGTGATGAGTACGAGCTGGCCGAGCTCATGCGAGCCTCCGGCACGAACCCCATCGTGCTCACCTCCACGGCCGGATGGCTGTCCAGCGAGAAGCGCAGCTCCCCGAAGACGCGCCGCGGCTATTCCCAGGACCTGTCGTTCTGGCTCGCCTACATCCTGGCCCGCGGCCTCGACCCTATGGACATCGCGCCGATCGAGGCCGACCTGTACGGCGCGGCCCTGCGTGACGCGGGCCTTGCCGCCTCGACCCGCGCCCGGCGCATCTCCGCGGCATCGTCGTGGTACCGGTACCTCGTGCGCGCCGGCGCCGCCGCCCGGAACCCGTTCCTCGACATGGAGCGCGCGCAGCCCTCCTCCCTGTCGAGCACGCGCGGCCTGGCGAAGGCCGACATGGACCGGATGCTCGCCTGGGCCAAGGCAGAGGCCGACAAGACCGCAGCCGCGCATGAGGATGGCCGGGCCGCTGCGTCCAGGGTCCGGGACAGCGCCCGAGCGTACGCGATGCTGTGCCTGGTCGTTGTGACCGCCTGCCGGGTCGGCGGTGTCATCGAGTCCCGCCTGTCGTCCCTCGGGTGGGACACCGGCCACCGGGTGATCGACCTGCCCGTGAAGGGCCCGGCCGGAAAGACGCTGCGGCTGGCCGTTCCGCCATACGCGAGCGCTGCCCTCGACCGGTACATCACGCTGCGCGGCGGCGACGAGGGCCCGCTGTTCCGCACGGACACCGGTAGGCCGCTCGACCAGCCCGCGATCTTCAGGAAGATCCGCGAGATCGCTCGCAAGGCCGGGGTCCCGCACTGGGATGCAATCTCCCCGCATTCGCTGCGGCACGCGGTTGCCACATACCTGCTCAGCGAGGGCGTGGAGCTCCACGTCGTGCAGGACCTCCTCGGCCACGCGGACCCGCGCACCACCCGCCGGTACGACAAGGAGCAGTCCGCGCTGAACCGGTCCCCGGCCTACAAGCTCGGCCAGGCCTTCGCGCAGGGCGAGGCCGCGCACGAGCCCGACTTCCGCGACGAGGCCGAGGCGGTGGCGAAGTGAGCACCGTCCACGAAGCACATGCCCAATGGCATCAGGCGGCATGAGGAATCGCTTGACGCGTTCCATGATCACGAGCTGGGCCCCTGGAGCCCCCGTCTCCCAGGGGCCTTTTACATGCCCTCACCAGCACCGAAAGGCCCCTTGCTGCCTTGGACAAGGGCCCTCGCCTGCTGACGTACCGCCTGCATCCAACCCTGCGGATCCGCATCGTAGAGCTCGCACTTCTCCTGCCATCGGGCGAGTCCATCGCAGATGTCGTCGAGTGAATGAAGCCACTCGCCTTCGCCCGCCGTTCCGTGGCACACGACGCCGGGACGACTTGGATCACGACAAAGATCGAACCCATGCAGGTACTGCAGAGCCGTGAGGACCAAGGGAGGGCAGTCGGCGGATGCTTCCTTACCCTCCACCCACGGAGCCGCCCAGGCATGCACGGCCTCACGGGTCACGTCACCTGCTGCCAGCGCTCGCCATCGAGCAGCCACATCCTCGCGGCTTGGCGGTGGCAGCGGCGACTTGGGATCGCTCATGCGCCCACCATTCCAGCCATGCAAGCCATGGGTCCACGCCGATCAACCTCTTGATCACCCCTGTTGACACCGACGACGCGCTCGGCCTCCTTCCGAAGGGCCCTTTCATGTGGTGGCACTCGATCGACTTCCTCGAGCGGGACGGCCGCCGGCGCGGCATGCTCGTTCACCGCGGCTTCTGGTACCACAACGTGCCCCGACTGATGCTGTCGTGCCGCCTCCGCGGGCACCGGTCGGTGGTCGACGGGCATGGTCCGTGCGTACCGGGTGGGAACGCGGCGCGTTGGGTGGCGTGCGACCGGTGCGGCGACCTGCCCCGGCGAAGCACTTCGAGCCCGGCCATCCGTACACGAATGACCTGTACCGGCCGGGGTTCATCCAGGCCATGCGCGTGCTCGGCTCGACCACGTGGGGGCCCGGCCCGTGGCTGGACCGCCCGCCCGGCACTCTTGGCGGCGAAGTTGTCGTCGGCCAAGGCGTCCCCAGTCAGTCGTGCACGTCATAGCGGCAGGTCACGGCCACGAGTTGCCGCTTGCGGCGGCGTACTGCCCCGAGCCAAGTCCTCGCCGACATCGGCGTGAACACCGTGCCCGGCTCGACCAGGGCCGCGTCCAAGCCGCGCCCAAGGTGCTCGCACGCGCGACCGGAATCGCGGGCCGGCTCACCAAGGCGTTCACCCCGCGCCCGGTGGCCACGCTCACCCCGGGCATGGCGCCGGGCGGCCACGGCAACCACACCACCATCCACGTGACGAACAACTACCCCCGTGAGCGAGCCCACGTCGAAGACGGTCAACAAGAGCTTGCAGTACGCCGCGGTGCTCGGTTTCGCATGAGCGGCAGGTCAATGGCCCGTTGCGACGATGGCCTCTCGCCGAGATCGACTTTGCACAGCCGGTTTTGGAGGCCGCTTATCCCTCGAAGGGGACGGGGGATAAGCGGCCTCCAACGAGCGGTAAGGCACTTTGTGGCGTGTTCAGTGCCTCAGCGTGACTGCTCGGGCTGAATAAGGAGCTTTCCGTCCTTGGCGGTCAGTGACGCACCCTTGCACAGGGGATCGCTTAATGGCAATGCCCTCACGTCCCAGCCAATAGCTGGTTCCGGGAACCAGACCCATCTCTCCCCTCGGATGACCTGTGGGTCCTCCAGGTCCTCCGGAGCTGGAGGGTTTTGCTCAGTCCCCCGGAGCCATTGGCGGAATCTTCCGCAGTATCCCGGTCCGATGTAGATGCCGTCAGTGTGCCGGTAGCCCGAAAAGAGCCCGGCTGGAATCAGCTCATCATATTTACCGCTTCTGTAAGCCAGATTAGTATTGAAATTTCTGACTTGGATGGCGCCGACCCAGACCGTGCCTGTATTGTGGACCTCATTGTCCGTTGGCGAGGCTGCCGATGCGGGGGGCGTCAGACCGGCCAGGAGCGCGGCCGCCAGGGCAACCGTGGGCACCCATGTCGTTTTCCTCATTTTTCCTCTTTCGCCTTGTGATTTCCTGCTGGATCTTTCTGGTGGACTACACGAGCCAGGTGAACTTCCGGCACCTGCGAACCGTGAGGCGCCAGGCTTTCCTCCGCTCTGGTGAGCGGCTTGCTCTCGCTGGCGGACACGTCCTGGCTTGCTTCCTCCTTGAGTGTGCAAGCCGCGGTCGGGTTGGTCCTTAAGGCTGAGTGCACGGTTGTTTAGTCTGCGCGCACTGTCGTGTCCTGCCGGCGAACCCGGTGAGGCGAGACGCCGGAGGCGCTGAAGGTGCGCGAGAGTGCTGAATCCTCATCAGGATGTGATCTCGGCGATGGCGAGCGGTTCGGCGACACCGAACTCGCCCAGCCAGGTGCTCGCCGACGTCGGCGTCAACACGGTGGCCGGGCTTGATCAGGGCATCACCGGGCGGCACCTAAGGTGCTCGCTCGAGCGGCGGGGATCGCCGGTCAGCCCACCAAGGCGTTCACGCCGAAGTTGGTTGCGACGCTCGCTCCCGCGATGATGCCGGGCGGCTACGGCAACCACACCACGGTCCACGTGACGAATGACTACCCGGTGAGCGAGCCCCCGTTGAAGACGGTCAACAAGGGTCTGCCGTACGCGTCAAGGCCGAGCACCTCCTTTCCTTTTCCGGACTCCACGGGGGAGGGAGGGATGGGGGCGATCAGCGTTGCATATCTGGTTGTGCGGCCTACGCGGGGCTCTAAACGTGCCGCCGAGGTCAGACGCCCTTCCACTCCAGACATTGATTGTTCGTCCCTGAAGGCCGCCAGCAGAACCTGATATCGGCGGGGTTGGCCGATAGAGGGTGGGGGTAACACAAGCCGGCGCGCGTTGGCGCGTCATAACGAATGAGAGTGCCGCCGCTGTACCTTACCGTGCCCCAGACGTCTGAATCGGGCCAGCTTCCGAGGATCCTGCAGACATTCAGGGTCGCGTGGTTGGAGCTGATCTCTGCGAAACCATAGCCGTTTCCCGTTCTGACCGTGTGCGCTTCTGCGGGAGAGGCGGTCATGGCTATGGCCATTGTGGCTGTAGCGATGGCCGCTTGCCCTATCCGCACGATTTTCGTACGCATGGTTTTCCCCTTCTTCTGTTCTAGCGACGCGGAATCATGTCCGATTCCGCCCACCCAATGCAGGGGTTATTGACATCGTCCTCCGCCGCTAAGGTCCCGGGCGAGGACAACGGCCGGGCATTTGCCGGACATTTCGCACCAACGGTTCGCGTGCGGTCCATCGCCTTCTGCGTGACTCGCAAAAGTGGCCATTAACGTAGGTGATCTGTTCATCACGCTCGACCTGCGCGAGCAGTCGCTCTCCACCCGTCTCACGCGGACGCTCGCCACCAGCCAGCGGGCCTCTCCCGCCTCCCGCAGTTCGATCAACCAGGTCACTGCCTCGGTCGTGCGGCGCTCGCTCCCGTTGTCGGGCTGGTCGCGGTGTTGCCGGGGGTGGCGGCGCTCAGAGCGGCCGGACTCGCGACCCTGTCGGTGGTCCTGTACGAGGTTGAGGACACGTTCACGGCCGCTCTCGGTTTGGAGGGTTCCGAGGACACGATCAAGGGCCTGTCTGGGCCGCTCAGGCCGCAGCCAGGGAGCTGCGGACGCAGCAGCCGGTGCTGCTCAGCCTGCGCGACCTCGTCCAAGGAGCGCTGTTCCAGTCGCTGCTCGGCCAGCTGACCGCGCTGGTTGATGGGGAACCGTCCATCGATCTCGCCGAGCAGCAGGCCCTGACCGCCTCGCGGATGCCCGCCACGGACGATCAGCGCTGATCGTGACCGTTCTCCTGCCGGCGACCCGGTCGACGTCGGCGGCGTCGCGAACGACGTTGTACCGATGTGTGGGATGCCACCGATTCTGGTCATACCCCGGCTCGACTCGGAAACGCCGATCCGAGTGGCCGTTCAGTTCGACTCGCCCGGGCCCCGCTGTCGGCCTCAGCGCATCCAGGTAGCGCTATTGCCGGCGAGATCAGCTCAAGTCAGCTTGCCGGCGCACGTGAGCCCCGCGGCGTTGCTCGCGGATGATGGCCGCCAAGTCCTCGACGGAGCGACCCCAGGGGCAAGGCAGCGCGGGCGGCATCCTCGGGGGAGAGCGCGTCTCGGCGGGCCCGCGCTTGCGCGAGGAGAGGATTCGCCCGGCAGCTGCACGTGCTTCGACCCGGGTTCTCACGACTTCTGCGATCTCACCCGCGGCTTCTCGCACCATCCCAGCTTTTCAGCCGTGCAAGCGGGAAGGTTCTCGAAAGCGCGACCGCCCTGGCATCGCGTGGGGACTCCGTGGCCGCCGGATAGTTGCTCTAATCTGGGCCCAGAAACGGCAGGGGAGTGAGAGTTTACGTGGCGCATGGTCCAGACGGTTCAGTCGTTGTCGCCTTAGACGCCGTCCTCGAACGCATCACCTACGCCAACGAGGAGACCGGCTACACCATCGCCCGCGTCGCCACCGAACGCTCCGGCTCCGATCTGCTCACCGTCGTCGGCCCGCTGCTCGGCGCCCAGGTCGGCGAGTCCCTGCGGCTGCTCGGCCGCTGGAGCTCCCACCCCCGCTACGGCCGCCAGTTCGAGGTGCGCTCCTACACCACCGTCCTGCCCGCCACCGTCCAGGGCATCCGCCGCTACCTCGGCTCCGGCCTGATCAAGGGCATCGGCCCCAAGATGGCCGAGCGCATCGTCGACCACTTCGGCACCGACACCCTCGAGGTCATCGAACAGCAGCCGCAGCGCCTGGTCGAAGTCCCGGGCCTGGGACCCAAGCGGACCAAGATGATCGCCGCCGCCTGGGAGGAACAGAAGATCATCAAAGAGGTGATGATCTTCCTGCAGGGCGTCGGCGTGTCCACCTCGATCGCGGTGCGCATCTTCAAGCAGTACGGCGAATCGTCCATCTCCGTCGTCAAGACCCGCCCGTACCAGCTGGCCGACGACGTGTGGGGGATCGGCTTCAAGACCGCCGACACCATCGCCCAGGCCGTCGGCATCCCCCACGACAGCCCCGAACGCGTCAAAGCCGGCCTGCGCTACACCCTGTCCCAGGCCGCCGACGACGGCCACTGCTACCTGCCCGCCCCCAACCTCGCCGCCGACGCCGTCAAGATCCTCGAAGTGCCCGCCGACCTCGTCACCACCTGCCTCGAAGACCTCATCGAAGCCGAAGGCGCCGTACGCGAGCCCATCCCGGCCGGCGACAACGTCGTACCGGCCGTCTACCTGCCGCCCTTCCACCGCGCCGAGAACTCCCTGGCCTCCGGCCTGCTCTCCCTCCTGCGCTCCGGCCACGACCGGCTCAAGGCCTTCGCCGACGTCGACTGGGAACGCGCCGAGACCTGGCTGCACGGCCAGACCGGCGCCGACCTGGCCGCCGAGCAGCGCCAGGCCGTCCGCCTGGCCCTGACGGAGAAGGTCGCCGTCCTGACCGGCGGGCCCGGCTGCGGCAAGAGCTTCACCGTACGCTCCATCGTCCTGCTGGCCCGCGCCAAACGCGCCAAGGTCATCCTGGCCGCCCCCACCGGCCGCGCCGCCAAACGCCTGGCCGAGCTGACCGGCCACGAGGCCACCACCGTCCACCGGCTGCTGCAGTTGCGCCCCGGCGGCGAGGCCACCTTCGACCGCGACAACCCCCTGGACGCCGACCTCGTCGTCGTCGACGAAGCCTCCATGCTCGACCTGCTGCTGGCCAACAAACTCGTCAAGGCCGTCGCGCCGGGCGCCCACCTGCTGTTCGTCGGCGACGTCGACCAGCTGCCCTCGGTCGGGGCCGGCGAGGTCCTCAAAGACCTGCTCGCCGCCGACGACATCCCCCGCGTACGCCTCACGCAGATCTTCCGCCAAGCCCAGGAGTCCGGCGTCGTCGTCAACGCCCACCGCGTCAACACCGGCAACCACCCCATCCTCCAGGGCATGAACGACTTCTTCCTGTTCCCCTGCGAGGAGGCCGAGGACATCGCCGCCCTGACCGTCGACGTCGTCGCCCGCCGCATCCCGCGCCGTTTCGGCCTCGACCCGCGCCGCGACATCCAGGTCCTGGCCCCCATGCACCGCGGCGCCGCCGGCGCAGGCGCCCTCAACACCGCCCTGCAGGAAGCCCTCACCCCCGCCCGCGAAGGCATGCCCGAACGCCGCTACGGCGGCCGCGTCTTCCGCGTCGGCGACAAAATCACCCAGCTACGCAACAACTACGACAAAGGCGCCGCCGGGGTGTTCAACGGCACCGTCGGCATCGTCACCGACATCCGGCCCGACGAGCACAAGCTCACCGTCGTCACCGACGAGGACGAGGCCGTCGACTACGCCTTCGACGAACTCGACGAGCTCGCCCACGCCTACGCCGTCTCCATCCACCGCTCCCAGGGCAGCGAATACCCGGCCGTCGTCGTCCCGCTGGCCACCAGCGCCTGGATGATGCTGCAGCGCAACCTCCTCTACACCGCCATCACCAGGGCCAAGAAACTCGTCGTCATCGTCGGCTCCCGCCGCGCCCTGGCCCAGGCCGTCCGCACCAAGGGCGCCGGACGACGGCACACCGGCCTGACCCACCGCCTTTGACGGGTCCCTTTCCCAGGCACAAGTGATTGAAATGTGACCGAACTCTCCCAAATGATTGTTCGTCTTACATGCATCAGCATTAAGGTTTTTGAGGTGCGTTTGGTGCTATGGGGGAAAGGACAGTGTTGAACGTTACGCCCGCTTGGAGGAAGCCCGCCACCGCAGTCGCGCTGCTCACCGCAGCCACACTGACGGCCTCGTGCTCATCGGGCACCACCCCCGGTGGCGGCAGCGGGGGAGCGGGCGCGCCCGAAGTCACCACGTCCGCCACCCCCCAGGCCCCCACCGTCAAGATCAGCCCCGCCGAGGGCAGCGGCAAGGTCAGCCCCGAAAAGAAGGTCGTCGTCACCTCCGACGGCGGCGTCCTCGACAACGTCACCGTCGAGGCCTCGGGCGAACAGGTCGAGGGCAAGTACAACGCCGACAAGACCAAGTGGGTCTCCAAGACCGCGCTCAAGCCCTCCACCGACTACACCGTCAACGCCACCGCCGGCGCCACCACGGCCACCAGCACGTTCACCACCGCCAAACCCGAACGCGCCCTGCAGATCGCCGACGTGACCCCCCACACCAAGGGCGAGACCATCGGCGTCGGCGCCCCCATCATCGTCACCTTCAACCAGCCCGTCACCAGCAAGGCCACCATCGAACGCGCCCTGGAAGTCGAGGCCGAAAAGCCCGTCACCGGTGCCTGGCGCTGGATCAACGACACCGTCGCCATCTACCGCACCGCCAAATACTGGCCCGCCCACCAGAAGGTCACCCTCAACGCCCGCATCACCGGCATCAAGGGTGGCGACGGCCTGTACGGGGTCAAGGACTACTCCGCCACCCTCAAGATCGGCGCCCGGCAGATCAGCAAGGTCGACACCAAAAAGCACATGATGTACGTCTACAAAGACGGCAAACGCGTACAAACCATGCGTATCAGCGCCGGCATGGCCACCACCCGCGAATACACCACCACCTCCGGCGTCCACCTCACCATGGAACGCGGCAACCCCGTCCGCATGATCTCCCCAGGCCGCAAAAAGGGCGACCCCGGCTACTACGACGTCATGATCGACCACGCCGTCCGCATCTCCAACTCCGGCGAATACGTCCACGCCAAGGACAACGTCTGGGCCCAAGGCGTCCGCAACGTCAGCCACGGCTGCCTCAACGCCCGCCCCGACCAGGCCCGATGGTTCTACGACAACTTCCAGCGCGGCGACGTCGTCGACATCACCGGCACCACCCGCGAACTCGAATGGAACAACGGCTGGGGCTTTTGGCAACTGCCGTTCAAGGAATGGAAGAAGGGCAGCGCCCTGAAGAGCACCAAGGCCTGACATGACCCACCCCAGCACCCTCCCGCGCATCCGCGACGGCCGCGACGGCGACGTCCCCGTCGTCTTGAGCATGTTCGACAGCGCCGTCACCTGGCTCACCGCCCAAGGACGCACCGGCCAATGGGGCAGCAGCCCCTTCACCGGCAACCCACGCCGCACCCGCCAGGTCACCGGCTGGCTCGAACTCGGCGGCATGCGCATCGCCGAAGTCGACGACCACCCCGCCGGCTGCCTCGTCGTCGGCGGCGCCCACGACTACGTCACCCCCGCCACCGAACCCGAGCTCTACATCCAGGCCCTGGTCACCGACCGCCGCTACCACGGCCACGGCATCGGCCGCGCCCTGCTCGACCGGGCCGCCACCGAAGCCGCCGAACGCGGCGTCGGCCTGGTGCGCGTCGACTGCTACGCCGGCGACGACGGCCGCCTGGTCGCCTACTACGAAAGCTGCGGCTTCACCCGCATCGCCCCCTTCACCGTGGGGGAGTGGCCCGGCATGCTCCTGCAGCGCCGCATCTGACCGGCCGCGTCTACCTTCCTGATCGCGGCGTCAGCGCCGCCGACGCCGCGATCAGACGCCGCACCCCCGGACGCGCCACATCCTCCACCCGCCGCACCTTGACGTGCCGCGCCGTCCTGCCCGTCCCCTCCAGCAACCCGTCGCCGTCATGCTCCAGCAGCTCCACACCCCGGCCGAACATGATGTTGACGTACGCCCCGTGCAACGCGACCGCCGCGACCACACCCCGGTAGGTGCCAGGCTGAAACGTGTACGCGATCAGCCGCGCCGACACATCCACCTCCACCACCGCGTCCGGCACGACCTCCTCGATCAGCGCCCCCGCCGCCACCGCCAGCTCCCGCACCGCAGGAGGGCACCCCGCCAGCAACCGCTCAACCTGCTCGTCCATAGCGGCACCCTACCGGCGCCACCCATCCCACCAGCGCTTCACACCAGCGCTTCACACCAGGGCCAGCTGCGCCGCCCGCGGCCGCCGCGGCCCCGCCTCCGGCGCCCCGCACCCCATCCCGTACATCTGGCACAACTGCGCGATCTGCCCCGTGATCCGCCGCTCATAATCCGGCGACGGCATCCCCGCCCGGTCGTACAGCTCCTCATAACGCTCCACCAACTGCGGATGCGCCCCCGCCAGCCACTCCCCATACCACGACCGCGTCCCCGGCGGCAGCCGCAACACCACCGGCTCCACCGCCCGCGCCCCCGCCGCCGCGATCCGCCGCACCGTGGCCCCCAGCTGATCAGCCGCGTCACTGAGCAACGGCAGCACCGGCGCCATCAGCACCCGGCACTCCACCCCGGCCTCCACCAGCGCCGACACCAGCTCCAGCCGCGCCTGCGCGGTCGGCGCCCCCGGCTCCACCGCCCGCCGGATCCGCTCGTCCACGAACGCGATCGACACCGCCACCCGCGCCCCGGCCCGCGCCAGCAACCCCGCATCACGCAACACCAGCGCGCTCTTGGTGTAAACGGTGAACGGCACCGCCGCCTGCGACAGCGCCCCGATCACCCCCGGCATCAGCCGATACGTCTCCTCGGCCGCCTGATAACAGTCGCCGCTGACCCCCACCGCCAGCTCCTGACCGTCCCAGCGCACCAGCTCCGCCCGCAACCTGGCCACCGCGTTCGGCTTCACCACGATCCGCGTGTCGAAATCACGCCCCGCATCCAGCCCCAGCCGCCCATGACCCGCCCGGGCACCACAACCACGGCAGGCATGCGCGCACCCACGATAGGGGGACAGGGCCCACTGCTGGGCGATGCCCGCGGTCTGCGGCACCCGCTCGATCATCGTGCGGGCCTGCAACTCGTAGAAACCGTCACGCACCACCGCACGCCGCTCGATCAGCGGACGCTCATCAGCGGCCTCGTCGACAAGCGCAAGCGCGTCCCAACCCACACCGACCAATGGAACACGCATTCGACAGCCTTTTCAAGCTGTTCCGCCAACCACACCGCCCCCGAACCGGATCCGGCACCCCAGCTAAACTGGCACGCACGTACCACTTTACGTCTGGGGGACCCCATGCCCTGGCTCCTGCTCGCCCTCGCCATCACCACAGAAGTCCTGGCCACCACCGCACTCAAACTCAGCAACGGCCTCACCCACCCCGGCTGGACCATCGCCGTCGCCGCCGGCTACATCACCTCCTTCACCCTCCTGGCCCAAGCACTCAAACTCCACCTCGACATGGGCACCGCCTACGCCATCTGGGCCGGCGCCGGCACCGCCGCCATCGCCCTCATCGGCGCCGCCTTCATGGGAGAGACCCTCACCCCAACCAAGATCGGCGGTATCCTCCTCATCATCGGCGGCGTCGTCATCCTCAACCTCGCAGGTGGCCATTGAACCCGGACCAGAACCCCACCCAAGCAGGGGACCGGCCCCAACCACACCCGCCCACCCAAGCACGCGGACGCCGCCGCCGCGCCACCCTCCTGGCCTCCGCCGTCCACCTCCTCACCCAAGGCGGCTTCGCCGCCGTCACCCACCGAGCCGTCGCCCACCACGCCAACCTCCCCCTCGCCGCCACCACCTACTACTTCGCCTCCCGCGACCAACTCCTCGCCGAAGCCTTCGCCCAACTCGTCGAAACCGAACTCACCACCACCCGCACCTGGATCACCGACCACGGCCTCACCGCCCTCACCGACCAGATCGCCACCGCCGACCGCACCCGCCAACTCGGCCTCTGGGAGCTCTACGTCCACGCCGGCCGCGACCCCGTCCTCCAGCAGATCGCCCGCCGCTGGGCCGACGGCTGCATCCGCATCATCGCCGACACCCTCCACCTGCCCGAGACCGACACCCGCGTCCGCCTCCTCTACACCACCCTCAGCGCCCTCTGGCTCGAGCAAGTCGTCGAACAACGCCCCCTCGACGAAGCCCGCACCCTCCTCACCCTCGCCGTCACAACCGCCGAAAACGCATTGCCGCCCCCCTGACCCCTCCCTACACTTCCTCCGTGCTCAAACCCCACTACCCGATCACCACCGACCGCCTCCACCTACGCCCCTTCACCCCCGACGACCTCGACGCCGTCCACGCCTACGAATCCCGCCCCGACGTCGCCCGCTACCTCTACTGGGAACCCCGCGACCGCGACACCACCCAAACCTTCCTCGACAAAAGAGCCACCCGCACCGCCCTCCACGACGAAGGCGACGCCATCGACCTGGCCATCACCCTGCGCCACACCGGCCAACTCATCGGCCAAACCCTGCTCATCTGGACCAGCAGACAACACCGCCAAGGCGAAATCGGCTACATCCTCCACCCCGACCACCACGGCCACGGCTACGCCCCGGAAGCCGCCCGCGAAATGCTCCGCCTCGGCTTCGACGACCTCGGCCTCCACCGCATCACCGGCCGCCTCGACGCCCGCAACACCGCCTCCGCCCGCGTCCTGGAAAAACTCCACATGCGCCGCGAAGCCACCCTCATCGACAACGAATACGTCAAAGGCGAATGGAGCAGCGAAACCATCTACGCCATCCTCCACGCCGAATGGACGCCATGAACCCCATCCACCACCTCGCCCTGCAAACCGACTGGGAAACCGCCCAGAAAGCGGGGGAGTACCGCATCTCCACCCTCGGCCACACCCTCGACGAGATCGGCTTCATCCACTGCAGCCGCGACCAGGCCCAACTACGCGGCGTCCACACCACCTTCTACGCCCACGTCACCGAACCCCTGCTCATCCTCGACATCGACCCCACAGGCCTCGACATCCGCCTCGAAAACGGCTTCCCCCACCTGTACGGGCCCCTGCCCATCACCGCCGTAACCGCCGTACACTCCTGGTGACACCACAGGAAAGCAGAGCGGCCGCGGGGGAGCGGCCACTCACCTCGACCCGAGCCCAACCCGCGCCAAACCGGCCTCACAGCCAACCCCCCGCCCGCACAATGGGCCCATGGACACCCGAACCGCCGCCCAACGCTTCGCCGACACCTGGCAACACGGCTGGACCCACCACGACACCGCCGCCATCATCGCCCTCTACCACGACGACGCCGTCCACACCAGCATGCCCTTCCGCCCCCCACACCAGGGCAGACAAGCCATCGCCGACTACATCCAATGGTCATTCGCCGGCGAAACCGACCCCCACGTCACCTTCGCCGACCCCATCGTCGACGGCGACACGGCCGCCATCGAATTCCGGGTCCACGCCCACGACAACGGCCGCCCCATCACCCTCGCAGGCTGCGTCTTCGCCCGCTTCGACCCCGACGGCCTCGCCACCGAGACCCGCGACTACTGGCACACCACCGACGGCCACTCATAACCCCGACAACACCACACCCGGCCCGCACGACCGGTCACCCCGCACCCCCGCACGGGCAAGAACACACCGAAACGATCAGCGCACCACCCGCAGCGGCGCCCGCACCGGCATCTGCACAGGAGCCACCGGCGCCGGAGCCGGCTCCGGACGCGCCATCTGCTGCGTCTGCTGCTGGGCCTGCTCCTCGGCACGCCGCTCCGCGCACCCACCCGCGCAATAACCGTTCGTCAGAATGAGACGACCCCGCAGCGCCGTGTACGCCTCCTTACCCGTCGCAGGCACGACCCCCTGACACACCGGGCATAACACCGACTGGCTCCCCACGTGCTGCTCCTCTCGCGGCGCGAATAGCAGGACTTCCAGCTTAAAACCACACCTCGCGCCAAGGACAGCGATTCGACAGAACGTCAAACTCTCCGTAAGCGCCCAGGGGAGCCCGCCACACCACCGCACCGAACCCCGAAACCCCCGCTCAACCCCCGAAACCGGCCCCCGCCAATCACCCGGCACCCCGCCGCGCAGGCGGGAAAAAATCCCATCAGACCCACCGGTCCCACCTGCCGAGGGGAGTAGCGGGCCCCTTCCGAAAGCGGCTACTTGACATAATGTTCATTATCAAGCAAACGGCATGAACCGTCCGAGCGTGGGCAGACGCCCTAACATGCCTGCCCTGGAGATCACAACCCCCGGTCTCGTCGCACTCACAGGCGTGATCACCGCCCTGGCCATCTGGCTGATCATCCTGGCCGCCCGGCTCACCAGGAACCCGCGCAACCGGCCCGGCGTCAGCATGGACATGGTTGATCAAGCTCGTGAGCTCAAGTCGCTCGGCCAGATCCAGGAAGCCGTGTTCTTCGTACGCGGTGAGACCGGCATGAGCCAGCGGGCCGCCGCCCGCTTCGTCAACCGCCTCTGACCCCCTCCCGGCCCCGAACCTTGACATTTACTCCCATACCGAACAGAAGCTGAATTCTGTTCGGTATGGGATATAAAGCAGCAAACGGCGCTTAAAGGACGTAAGTGCCCGGACGGGCCATCCCCGCGCCGGTCCATGCCCGCCTGCCGGCGGCCGAGGCCGTGCGGCGCGCGAGACTGCCGGGGGTCGAGACTGCTGCGGGTTCACGCGGGGGCCCCTGGTGCGGGCCGCTCCCCCGGGGTTGGAGCTCCGGGATGGAGGTTTCGGTTCGGGTGTCACGCACGGTCGCGTTCCCACCACAGGTGGATGTTTCGGGCAAAGTAGGTCAATTAGGGCTGGTCAGGGCGGGTTTTTGTCCGGAACTGTCACCACCAGTCGACGATTCGTGTCAGCATCAAAGGCATGTATGGGCCATATGGGGCTGTCTTAAATGCATGGGGCCGAAGGGAACGCCCCTCCAGCTGAGCAGTCCCCCGCCCCCGAACCCGTGTCGTTCCCCTTGCCTGGAAAGAAGTCCCCCGTTGCGTATCTTGCTGCTGTGCTCCTCGTTCAACGGCCTGACCCAGCGTTGCTGGCTGGAGCTGCGCCGGGCCGGTCATGACGTCGGTGTCGAGCTGGCCGTGTCGGAGCAGGCGATGGTGGAGGCGGCCGAGCTGGCCAAGCCGGATCTGGTGATCTGCCCGTTCTTGAAGGAGCGGGTGCCTGAGCGGCTGTGGCAGGCGCATCGTACGGTGATCATTCACCCGGGTCCTCCTGGGGATCGGGGGCCGTCGTCGCTGGATTGGGCGATTTTGGAGGCCGAGCCCGAGTGGGGGGTGACGGCGTTGCAGGCGGTGGAGGAGATGGACGCGGGTCCGATCTGGGGTTTCCGGACGTTCGCGATGCCGTCGGAGGCGCCGCGTAAGTCGGCGTTGTACAACGGGCCGGTGGCGGATGCGGCGGTGGAGTTGGTGGCGGAGGTGGCGGCGAAGGCGGCGGATCCGTCGTTCGTGCCGGCGCCGTTGGATTACCGGTCGCCGGAGGTGCGGGGGCGGTTGCGGCGGGCGATGCGGCACTCCGATCGGGAGTTCTCGTGGGAGGAGTCGACGGAGGAGATCGTTCGGCGGGTGCGGGCGGCTGATGGTGCGCCTGGTGGGCGGTCGGTGTTGTGTGAGGTGCCGGTGCGGGTGTTCGACGTGTATCGGGGTCCGGAGCTGGGTGGGCGGCCGGGTGAGGTGGTGGCGCGGCGTGAGGGCGCGGTGCTGGTGAACACCGGTGATGGTTCGGTGTGGGTGGGGCATGTGCGGTTGGAGCAGGAGGGGTCGATCAAGCTTCCGGCGGCGTTGGCGTTGGGTGATCGGGTGGCTTCGGCGCCGGAGCGTTCGGGGTACAGCGAGATCACGTATGACCGTAGTGATGGTGTGGGGGTGGTGAGTTTCGACTTCTACAACGGGGCGATGTCGTCGGATCAGTGCCGGAGGTTGGCGTCGGCGTTGCGGTATGCGGTGGCGCAGGACACGAAGGTGCTGGTGGTTCGGGGTGGGGAGACGTTCTCCAACGGTATTCATCTGAATGTGATCGAGGCGTCGCGTCAGCCGGAGCTGGAGGCGTGGATGAACATCAATGCGATCAACGGGGTGTGCCGGGAGATTGTGGGGTGTACGAGTCAGCTGGTGGTGACGTCGATCGGGGGGAATGCGGGTGCCGGTGGGGTGATGATGGGTCTGGGGGCGGATCGGGTGATCATCCGGGATTCGGTGGTGTTGAATCCGCATTATCGGACGATGGGGTTGTTCGGGAGTGAGTTCTGGACGTATGTGTTGCCGCGGCGGGTGGGGGCGGAGGCGGCGCGGCGGTTGACGCGGCAGGCGTTGCCGGTGGGTGCTGCCGAGGCGGTGGAGTTGGGGTTGGCGGATCGGATGCTGGGGGGTTCGCGGTTGGACTTCGAGCGGCGGGTGCTGGAGTACGCGGAGCGGTTGGCGGTGGATTCGGGTTATGATCGGCTGCTTGCGGGGCGGCGGCAGGTTCGGGAAGTGGATGAGCGGCGTAGGCCGTTGGACGCGTACCGGGCTGAGGAGCTGGCGGAGATGAGCCGGGACATGTTCGACGATCGGCATGAGTTCCGGGCGGCGCGGCGGGGGTTCGTGCATAAGGTGCGGGCGCAGGCGACTCCGGAGCATTTGGTGCGTCTTGGTGGGTTGTCCGGCGCGTCGGCGCCTGCTGGGGCTGGGGCATCTCATATGTGAGATATGGTCTCGTGTTGTGTCAGATGATTACCTTGTACGGATCGGCCGGTTGATCCGGGATGCGCGCCAGCATCGTGGTTG
Organism: Nonomuraea sp. NPDC051941; assembly: GCF_044593615.1. Taxonomy (NCBI): domain Bacteria; kingdom Bacillati; phylum Actinomycetota; class Actinomycetes; order Streptosporangiales; family Streptosporangiaceae; genus Nonomuraea; species Nonomuraea sp. NPDC051941. The sequence continues at coordinate 180,908 of NZ_JBIUCF010000010.1, read as the reverse complement.
GACGCAGCTGCAGCTGGCGGATGCTCTGGCGACGTCGCAGAGCGCGGTCAACCGGATCGAGCGCGGCAACCAGAACATCAGTCTTGAGATGATCGCCCGGATCGGTGAGGCGCTCGACAGTGAGATCGTCTCGCTGGGGTATGCGGGGCCGATGCATCTGCGGGTGGTGGGCGGTCGCCGGCTGTCGGGCAGCATCGATGTCAAGACGTCGAAGAACGCGTGCGTGGCGTTGTTGTGCGCGTCGTTGCTGAATTCGGGGCGGACGATCCTGCGCAAGGTGGCGCGGATCGAGGAGGTCTACCGGATCCTGGAGGTGCTGGCCTCGATCGGGGTGCGGGCCCGGTGGATCAACGAGGGCAGCGATCTGGAGATCGTTCCTCCGGCCCGGCTGGAGCTGGAGGCGATGGACACGGAGGCGGCGCGCCGTACCAGGAGCGTGATCATGTTCCTGGGGCCGCTGATGCACCGTACGGAGCAGTTCCAGATCCCCTATGCGGGGGGCTGTGATCTGGGGACGCGTACGGTGCAGCCGCACATGTCGGCGCTGAAGCATTTCGGGCTGGACATCACGGCGACGGGCGGCTTCTATCACGCGCGGGTGGATCGGGGGGCGGCGCCGTCGCGGCCGATCGTGTTGACCGAGCGGGGTGACACGGTGACGGAGAACGCGCTGCTGGCGGCGGCGCGGCACGACGGGGTGACGGTGATCCGTAACGCCTCCTCCAACTACATGGTGCAGGATCTGTGCTTCTTCCTGGAGCAGCTCGGGGTGCGCGTGGAGGGGGTGGGGACGACGACGTTGACGGTGCACGGCCTGCCGGAGATCGAGCGGGATGTCGACTACTCCCCCTCTGAGGATCCGGTGGAGGCGATGAGCCTGCTGGCGGCGGCGGTGGTGACGTCGTCGGAGCTGACGATCTGCCGGGTGCCGGTGGAGTTCCTGGAGATCGAGCTGGCGGTGCTCGAGGAGATGGGCCTCGATTGTGATCGGGGTCGGGAGTACGCGGCGGCCAACGGTCGTACGCGGCTGGTGGATCTGACGGTGCGGCCGTCGAAGCTGGTCTCCCCCATCGACAAGATCCATCCGATGCCGTTCCCTGGGCTGAACATCGACAATGTGCCGTTCTTCGCGGCGATCGCGGCTTCGGCGCAGGGGTCGACGTTGATCCATGACTGGGTCTACGACAATCGGGCGATCTATCTGACGGAGCTGACGCGGCTGGGGGCGTCGGTGAAGCTGCTGGATCCGCATCGGGTGCTGGTGGAGGGTCCGACGCGGTGGCGCAGCGCGGAGATGATGTGCCCGCCGGCGTTGCGGCCGGCGGTGGTGGTGCTGCTGGCGATGATGGCGGCGGAGGGCACGTCGGTGTTGCGGAACGTGTACGTGATCAACCGCGGGTATGAGGATCTGGCGGAGCGGCTGAACGCTCTGGGGGCGCGGATCGAGACCTTCCGCGACATCTAGGGCGTCGGCTCTGGGCGGGTGCCTCTGCCTGTGTCGAGGCGCCTGCCCGGGGGCGGTGTTTCTGTCGGTGCCGGCCGCTACCGTCGTGCTTGGTTCGTCGTGGCGCGAGGGAAGGGGTGGCCGGTGCGGCCTGCGGAGCTCGACCGGTTGACGGTGGCGGAGGCGGGTGACCGCTATGTGGAGCTGGTGCGGGCGCGGACGGTGACGGGGGCGTTGTCGTCGTCGACGGCCGAGGTGTATGCGCGGGATGTGGCGACGCTGGTGGAGCTGGCCGGCGCGGATGCGGTGCTGGACGATCTGACGGGCGCGGATGTGGATGCGCTGCTGCTGGCGTTCGCCCGGCGGCCGGATGGGCGGCTGCGTACTCCGAGCGGGGGGCAGTCGCCGTCGTCTCAGGCGCGGTTTAGGCGGTCGATCTCGGCGTTGTTCAAGCATGCGACGCTGGCGGGCTGGGTGCAGATCAATCCGATGACGGCTTCGACGGTGACGTCGAAGGAGCGTGGGGGGTTGCGGCCGCAGCGGCGGGCGTTGACGCGGGAGCAGGCGCAGGGGCTGATCGGGGCGGCGCGGACGTTGGGGGATGTTCCCCCGCCGGAGGGTAAGCGGCGTGATCAGCGTACGGAGTTGCGTGATGCGGTGATCGTGCTGTTGCTGGCGACGATGGGGCCGCGGGTGTCGGAGTTGGTGCGGGCGAATGTGGAGGATTTCTTCACCAACGACGGGGTGCGGTATTGGCGGATCTTCGGCAAGGGCGGGCGGACGCGGGATGTGCCGTTGCCGGATGATGTGGCGGCGGTGTTGCAGGAGTATCTGGCGCGGGGGCGGCCGGCGGCGGCGGAGAAGGCGTTGCTGTTGTCGTGGCGGGGGCGGCGGCTGGCGCGGGGTGATGTGCAGGCGGTGATCGATCGGGTGCAGCAGCGGGTGGATCCTGATCAGCGGCGTTCGGTGACGCCGCATGGGTTGCGGCATACGACGGCGACGCATTTGCTGGCCGATGCGGTGGACATGGATGCGGTGCGGCGGGTGCTGGGGCACAGCGATCTGGCGACGTTGGGGCGGTATCGGGATGAGCTGCCGGGTGAGCTGGAGGTGGCGATGCGTGCTCATCCGTTGTTGCGCGGCCGCTGAGGTCGGGGGCGCTCCCCCGGTCCGCGGGATGGATAACTATCCCGGTATTTGTATCCCTGGGTATAGAGTGGGTGTCATGGTACGACCTCCGCTGACTCTCGAGGAGCGGCTGCGTGGCGAGCAGCTGGGCTTGGTGCTGCGCCGGGCCCGTGGTGAGCGCAGCATCGTCGAGGTGGCCGCTGCGGCGGGGATGTCGGCCGAGACCCTTCGCAAGATCGAGACCGGCCGGATCGCCACGCCTGCGTTCTTCACGATCGCCGCCCTGGCCGATGTGCTCGGCATCTCGCTCGATCACCTGGCCACGCGCTCCACTCCTGCCGCCACCTGACCTGCCGTCCAGCCGGGACGATGGTGGCGCTCTCCCCTGCCGTGCCCGCATGCCTACGGCGGTGCCGTCAGCGCGGAGGTCGTGCGGCGGCGGTTTGACCCTGACGCAGGGTCAATCTCTCAGCATGGTCGGCATGACCACGAAAACCAGTGCGATCGAGGTGGCCGGGCTGCGCAAGGCGTACGGCGACCTTGAGGTGATCGCCGGAGTCGACCTGAGCGTTCCCGCGGGCACCGTCTATGCCCTGCTCGGCCCCAACGGGGCCGGTAAGACCACCACGGTGCGGATCCTGTCCACGTTGCTGCCCGCGGATGCCGGGCAGGCCCGGGTGGCCGGGTACGACGTGCGCCGCGAGGCCGAGCGGGTACGCGCGTCGATCGGGGTGACCGGGCAGTTCTCGGCCGTGGACGAGTTGCTGACCGGGCGGGAGAATCTGCGGCTGATGGCCGACCTGGGGCATCTGGACCGGCGGCGGGCCGAGAGTGTGGTGGGGCGGTTGCTGGAGCGCTTCGATCTGGTGGGTGCCGCCGACCGGCGCGCGGTGACGTACTCGGGCGGCATGAAGCGGCGGCTGGACCTGGCGATGACCCTGGTGGCCGGGCCGCGGCTGATCTTTCTCGACGAGCCGACCACCGGCCTGGACCCGCGTAGCCGCCGTGACCTGTGGGGCATCGTGCGGGAGCTGGTGGCCGGCGGGGTCACCGTCTTCCTCACCACCCAGTACCTGGAGGAGGCCGACCAGCTGGCCGACCGGATCGGGGTGCTGGACGGGGGCCGGCTGGTCGCCGAGGGCAGCGCGGCCGAGCTGAAGCGGCTGGTCCCCGGCGGTCACATCGAGCTGCAGGTCGCCGACGGCGAGCGGGTGGCGGAGCTGGCGCGCCGGTTGCCCGGCGCGGTCCCGGACGCCGGGGCGCTCACCGTGACCGTGCCGCACGACGGCAGTCTGGCCGCGCTGCGGCGGCTGCTGGACGGGATCGGGGACGACGGCGCGGTCACCGGGCTGGCCGTGCGGACCCCGGATCTGGACGACGTGTTCCTGGCCCTCACCGGCCGCCCCGCCGCCGAGGAGGTGCCGGCATGAGCGGCGTCGGCTATGCCGTGCGTGACTCGGCGACCATGCTGCGGCGCAACCTGAAGCGTATGGCCCGCTACCCGTCGATGACGCTGATGCTGGTCGGCCAGCCGCTGCTGTTCCTGCTGCTGTTCGTCTACGTCTTCGGCGGCACCATGGGCCCCGGCCTGCCGGGGGCTTCGGCGGGGGGCCGCGGCGACTATCTGACGTTCATCACGCCCGGGATCTTGATGATGACGGTGGCGAGCGTGTCCATAGGGACGGCGGTCCTGGTCGCCACCGACATGACGAACGGGATCATCGACCGGTTCCGGACGATGGCCATCGCCAAGGTCTCGGTGCTCACCGGACACGTGCTGGGCGCGATGATCCAGACGGCGTTCGCGCTCGTGGTGGTCGTGGGGGTGGCGTTCCTGATCGGTCTGGACAGCGGCGCGTCGGTGATGCAGTGGTCGGGCCTGGCCGCTCTGCTGGCGCTGGTGTCGTTGGCGATGACGTGGTTCGCCGTGGCGCTGGGGCTGGCCAGTCCGGACCCGGAGACCGCGAGCAACCTGCCGACGATCTTCGTGTTGCTGCCGTTCGTGGGCAGCGGGTTCGTACCGGTCGCGTCGATGCCGTCGGGGTTGCGGTGGTTCGCCGAGCATCAGCCGTTTACGCCGATCATGGACGCCTTCCGCGGCCTGCTGGCCGGGTCGCCGGCGGGGCCGGACATGTTGTGGGCCGTGGGCTGGTGCGCGGTGATCGGGTCGGCCGGCTATGCGTGGTCGCGGCGCCTCTACCGGACCCGCGCCGCACGCTAGGAGGCCGCGTGCTAGGAGAGTGGGATGATGCTGACCATCGGCGAGCTGGCGTCGTATGCCGGGGTGACGGTGCGCGCGGTGCGGCACTATCACGCCAAGGGATTGCTGCCGGAGCCGGAGCGGGACCATTCCGGTTATCGCCGGTACGACGCCGGCGCCGTGGTCGAGCTGATCAAGATCCGGACGCTCACCGGGGCCGGGGTGCCGCTGGCGCGGGTGCGGGAGCTGCTTGATGGACGATCTGGCGTTCGACTCGGCGCCGCCGGCCCGCCGGCTGATCGAGCTGCTGAAGGAGCGCGGCTGGACGGGCTGGACCCGGCTCGAGCGCGTGGACCCACCACCCCGAGAGGGGCGGCGTTCCCGGTGACGGCGGGCCGGGCCCCCGCGGAGATCCCGGTTCTGGAGTTCGTGTGCCTGCCGCGGCCGTGGGGGCGCTGGCGTACCGGCCGGAGGCGCCGCCGATGGCCTTGCGCCGGGGTCGGCACGTTGAGCACCTTGGCCAGGGACGGAACGAGCCGGAACCGGGCAGTGCGGTACTGGGCGGCCACCTTGCCCCGGCCGGTGCGGCAGGGCGATCCGGCAGGGGCGGCGCAGGAGGACTTCGGGCAGTCGAAGGCTTCCACGCGGGGAAAGTCGTCGTCGCTCACTCGCTTGCGGAGCGGCTGACTGGTCAGGGCGTGGGGCCGGACTGCGCGGCAGGACCGTGGATGATCTGTTCCAGGCAGTCGCGGAACAGGTCGTCGACGGTGCGGCCGGCCTGGAAGTACTCTGTCACGCCGGCCATCACGGTGGGGTACGCCGTGGCGTAGGCGGCCATGTCGAAGCCGTCCAGGGCGTCCGTGTCGGGGCGGCCGGCCTGTTCCTCCAGGACGTAGCCGACGGTGAAGCGCAACACCGTCAACACGATCAGGCGAGCCTGCCGCAGGGGAATGCCCCGCCCGACCAGTGTGCTCATCGCCAGTTCGGAGATGGCGGCCATCTTGAGGGACAGCTGGGAGGCCGCGATGATCCGGGCTCCGTCCGGGTGGGCCAGCAGCGCGCGGCGCAGCCGCTCGGCCAGGCCGATCAGCCAGTCCTGCCAGTGCTCCTCCGGCGCGGGCGATGCCAGTTCGGGGAACTGCTGCTCGAGAATCGCCTCGGCGATCGCGGTGACGAGCGCCGCCTTGTTCGGGATGTGCCAGTAAAGGGTCGGCGACTGTACGCCGAGCCGGGCGGCCAGTTTGCGCGTGGTCACGCCGTCGAGACCCTCGGCGTCCAGTAGCGCGACGGCCTCGGTGACGATCCGCTGCTTGTCCAAAGCCAATTCCGGCACCTCCCTTGACGAGTCTATCAGTGATAGAGTTCTCTATCGGTGATAGAGACTCGCGCGCCAGAGGAGGCAACGATGAGACACCAGCACTCGCTTCGCGACCTGCTGCACTGGGCGACCCATCGCACACCGGGGGTTCCCGCGCACATCGAGCAGCCGGCCGGGCACCAGGGCCAGGCCCGCCACGGCCATGGGTGGCGGCGCTCGCTCACGCACCACCGTTCGCACCACCGTTCGAACCACCATGGGTTCAACCACTCTCCGGCCCGTCCGCCTCGCGTCCTGGCGGCGTGGCAGACGCGGATCGCCCGCTTGTTCGGGCAGGAACTGGGATGAAGGCAGCGGTGCTCCACGAGGCCGGCGGCATCCCGCGCTATGAGGACTTCCCCGATCCGGTGGCCGGCGACGGCGAGGTGATCATCGATGTCAAGGCGGTCGCCGTCGAGAACGTCGACAAGGCGATCGCGGCCGGTACGCACTACGCCAGCGAGAAGTACATCGGCCGGCTTCCGATGATCCCTGCCTTCGACGGCATCGGCGCCCTCCCGGACGGCACGCTCGTCGGGTTCGGCAACATCCGCCTGCCCTACGGCGCGCTCGCCGAGAAGGCCGTCGTGCCCCAGGGCTCCTACATGCCGATCCCCGACGGCATCGACCCGGCCGTGGTAGCGGTGATGGCCTCGGCCGTCACCGCGATGTCGATGAAGACGGCCGCGGGGTTCGTTCCCGGGGAGACGGTGCTGGTACAGGGCGCCACCGGGGTCGCCGGGCGGCTCGCGGTCAAGGTGGCCCGGCTGCTGGGCGCCGGCCGGATCGTGGCCACCGGCCGCGACGACAACCAGTTGCGCGAGGTGCAGGCCATCGGAGCCGACATGGTGATCAACACCGCGGTCTCCGACGAGGCGCTGGCGCAGGCGTATCTCGACGCCAGGGGGGACGGCTACGACGTCGTCGTGGACTACCTGTGGGGCAGGCCCAGCGAGATCCTGCTGCGGGCCCTGGTGCCGCGGTCGTTCGCGTTCGGCAAGCCGACCCGGGTGGTCCAGATCGGCGAGTCGGTCGGCACCGAGGTCACCATCGCCGGGTCGAGCCTGCGCACCTCCGGCGTGGAGATCTACGGCGCGGCCAAGGGCCTCGACCCGCAGACCATGGACGAGGTGTACCAGCAGGTCGTGACGTGGACGCGGTCCGGCGAGCTCACCTTCGAGGTGGAGAAGGTCCCGCTGAGCGACATCGCGACCGCCTGGCAGCGAACCGACCTCAAAGGCAGGCGACTCGTCGTGATGCCATGACCGGCCCGCGCCCACGACACACCAGCGATGATCATCGGTCAGCGTTCCGTCGCCGTCCCCACCCACGACGTCGACGGAACCGTCTCCGAGCGGCGGTGCCTGGCCCCATCGGCCGCAGGCCACGATCCTGGACCCCACGAGGCGATCACCTAGCGGCCCTGGGCGGCTGGGATGGGGGTGACCCGGCAGAGACAGCCGGGCCACGTCCTCCTCCCTTCACCAGCACGCCCTGAGCCCGCTGTCCGGACGGGCTCAGGGCGTCAGTCGATGGGCCGTCAGGTCCGGGCCGTCCGCTCCGCGTTGACCGCCTGGACGGCCTCGTGGATGTGCTGCCTGCTCCCCGGGTCGAGCACGGCCTGGGCGAGAAGGGTGTCGGTGGCGTCGCGCCGCGTCTCATCGGCGGGAATGTCCAGATACGCCAACACCACCTCCTGATCGTCGAGATAAGGCAGCAAGGGCCAGGCGTACGGGGTCGCACTCGTACCGTCTGCCGCGCCCAGGACGGCCTCGTCCTCGACGCCCCGCAGCGCCATCGCGGCCTTGAGACAGCAGCGTTTCGCCTGGTCGATGATCTGCGCCAGGCGGTTGAGCGCGGGCACCGTGGCGCGCCCGGCGTTGTTCTGCTGGGCGCGCGCGGAGGGGTCGAAGTTCGCGCGCAGGTCCTCGCATTCGAGTTGCAGGTCCTCCAGGGTCCTGATGATGGAGTCCAGTCGCCGGCTGACGTCGGCGTGCCGCTTGGTCCTGGCGTCGGTCTGCGGTGGTGACGTGGCGAGATCCTGGCAGGAGCCGTACGCCTGGCTCAGCGCGGTGACGGCCTGCGGCATCGCCGCGCTCACCTTTTTGACGGGCGCGGAGGCGCCGTCAGCCGGGAAGCCGTTCAGGGTGCCCAGGCATTCGCCGGCGTCACGCAGATGGGCCAGCGCCCAGGCCAGCGGTTCGGCGCCGGCCTGCTCGGGCAGCGGGTCACGCCGGGCGCCGCGGCGATAGACGGCGTCCAGGCAGCTGTGCCCGGCGGCGGTCACCCAGCCCCTGGACAGGTCGAGCTTGCTGCGCAGCCTCCCGCGTACAGCATCGGCGATGGCCACCGGGTCGCCGGTCACTTCTGCTCCTTTTCCGCTTCTGCTGCGTGCTTGTTCATCCGGTCCTTGAACAGCGGGTCGTCCCGCTCCCTGTTCCAGATGGGCAGGTCGGCCATCATGCCGTTCAGTTCCTCGACGGTTTGCTGATCGAGGGGCAGGTCGTTCACCGCCGCGAGGTCGGCGACCAGCAGGGGAAGCTGGACCCTGTTCTCGGTGGGTGCGACGATGCCGGTCGCTATCTCGAAGAGCATGCGAGCGCCGTCGTAGGGCTCAGTGGCGACCTCGGTGTCCTCGGACTCGTCGGATCTCTGATCGTGGGCCGTCACGAGTTGCCGGTCCAGGCCGCGCCCGTACATTTCTTTCAAGGTCCACAGCAGTTGCCTGGGAGGCACCCGGGGGCCGAGCCTGGCCACGTGGATGAGCCAATATTTCACGGCGGAGTACAGGGCATCTTCCCGTTCCGTCCGCTCGCCGAAGATCGCCTGGTACAGATCGATAGGCTCGTTGAGCAAGGCGTTCCAGTGGGTGGCGGGCCTGGTCTGAGTCGACGCCAGGGAGGGCGGCGGGATCCGTAAGCTCCTGCCGGGACCCGCCGAGGCGGGGTTGAACACGAAGTCGGCCACCTTGACCAGAAAAGAGCTGTTCGTCGCGGCCAGCTCGAAGAGGTCATTCATATCGAGAAAAGGCAGAAGATGTGACTCGGACACATCCCTGAACGACATCAGTCCCGCCAGGGCGCTCGGCGGCGGTGCGTTCACAGGCAGTGCGTCCCGCTTGGTCTTGACCAGGGCACGGATGGGCTCGCTCTGCTCGCCTGCCGCCTTTCTGGTCCTCTTGGGGGACCGGCTCCCGCTTCCCCGTTTCTGCTTGTCTCTCTTCATGCGGACCAATGTCGTAGGGCGTCCCGGTGGCGCCTACTAGCCGGCCCGCCAGTTTCGCGGACCGGGCGCGGCCGATTCCGGACACGTCGCCGGACGGGGATGGTCAGCGCTCGGACGGACCCCGGACGGAAGAAGGCACGTCAGGCAGGTTGGCTGGCGTTGAAGGCATGTTGCATCGATGACCGAACCGATGTTGGTCAGCGGGCGACCTCATCGAGCACTTCACAGGCTCTGGGCCCAGCGGCGAAGCTCGGTGGCGGCCTCGTCGGGGGCAAGGGAGCCGCGTTCCAGGTGAACCTCCTGCAGATGCCGGATCGCGGCCCCCACCAGCGGGGACGACGGGATGCCGAGCACCTCCATCACCGCCCTGCCGTCGAGTACGACGGGGACATCGTCACGTCTGACGTACCTGTCACGTTCGGCGGCGGCGCGGGCATCGGCCTCCTCCTTCGCACGGCGCGCCGCCTCCCAGGCGTCGTAGTCGGCGGCGTCCAGGGCACGCACGCCCGCCCGGCGCCACCCCTCCATGTCGCGCTCCTGCCCGAAGCCGACCGCGTCGAAGAGGTCCAGCGCAGCCGTCCCGACCGCTCCGAGGCGCGCGAGCATGGCGTTGATCGGCCAGTCCTCGCACGGTCGCGCAGTCGCAGGGATCCAGGCGTGCTCGGGACCCCAGGTCTGACGGCCGTTCTCCCACAGGGAAGCGGTCTGGCTGCCGTCACCACCCCAGAAGTCCGCCTCCACGTAAGCGACTCGACCGCCGCGTGACCAGTCCTCCAGCCTCTCGGCGAACGCCGGGGACATCCACCTGAACGGCCCGGCCTCCTGCCGTACGTCGGTCAGCTCGTCGAAAACCTCGTCGGTAACCGGCAGCAGCCCCAAGCGTTGCCGAAGCGGCGCCACCACAGCCCGCGGCACGTCATCCGACAGGAACCGGAGATGGTCGAAGTCACCGACAACACCGCGCAGCTCGTACGACATGCCCGCACCCTAGATCGGGCAGCGGCATGCAATCAGCACATTTCATAGGTCGGACGTCGCGGTGTCGACCATCTTCAACGGGCGTGCACGGCTCAGTGCGGCCGGAGCGATGTCGTTCTTCAGCGTCGTTCTTCAGCGTCGTTCTTCAGCGTCGTTCTTCAGCGTCGTTCTTCAGGGCCGGGTGCCGCCGTCAGGGCTGGGTACGCCGGGCCGGGTAAGGCGTTCGGGATCGACGATCTTGTCGTAGAGGTCCGCGGAGATGCCGCATTGGAGCGCCGCTTCCTTGAGCGGCAGGCCCTTGTCGAGGGCGTGGTGGGCGATGTGGGCGGCCCGGTCGTAGCCGACGACGGGGCTGAGCGCGGTCACCATCATGATCGAGTGTTCGATGTTGTGGTGCAGCGTCTCGGTGTTCAGCCGGGCCCCTTCGACCAGGTAGGTGCGGAAGTGGTCCATCATGTCGGCCAGGATGCGCGCCGAGTGCAGCACGTTCCTGATGATGACGGGGCGGAAGGCGTTCAGCTCGAAGTTGCCCTCACCGCCGGCCATCGAGACGGCGGCGTCGTTGCCGGCCACCTGGATGGCGACCATCAGCATCGCTTCGGCCTGGGTCGGGTTGACCTTGCCCGGCATGATCGACGAGCCCGGCTCGTTGGCCGGCAGGATCAGCTCGCGCAGGCCGGTACGGGGTCCGGAGCCCAGCCAGCGCAGGTCGTTGGCGAACTTGAACAGCGGCACGGTCAGGGTGCGCAGCGCCGCCGAGGCGCGAACCAGGTCGTCGCAGGAGGCCTGGGCGGCGAACTTGTTGGGCGCGCTGACGAAGGGCCGCCCGGTGAGCTCGGCGATCTGCGCGGCCACCTGTTCGCCGAACTGCGGCGGGGCGTTCAGGCCGGTGCCGACCGCGGTGCCGCCGACGGCCAGCCGGTACAGGCCGGTACGGGTGCGTTCGAGGTGGTCGATGGCGTCGCCGAGCTGGGCGGCGTAGCCGGACCATTCCTGGCCGACGGTCAGCGGGGTGGCGTCTTCCAGATGGGTGCGCCCGATCTTGACCACGTGCGCCCATTCCCGGCTTTTGCTCTCGGCGCTGTCGCGCAGCCTGGCGGCGGCGGGCAGCACGTGGTCGTCGATGGCCTCGGCGGCGGCGATGTGCATGGCGGTGATGAAGGTGTCGTTGGACGACTGGCCCATGTTCACGTGATCGTTCGGGTGGATCGGATCCTTGCTGCCCAGCCGCTCGCCGACGAGCTGGATCGCCCGGTTGGAGATCACCTCGTTGACGTTCATGTTGGATTGGGTGCCCGAGCCGGTCTGCCACACGTACAGCGGGAACTCGCCGTCCAGGTCGCCGCGGATGACCTCGTCGGCGACGCGGCTGATCAGGTCGGCCTGCCACCGGGGCAGGCGGCCCGCGCGGGCGTTGACGATCGCGGCGGCCTTCTTGATGTAGCCGTAGGCGTGGTAGACGGCTTTGGGCATGCGGTCGTCGCCGATGTCGAAGTGGATCAGCGACCGTTGGGTCTGGGCGCCCCAGTAATGCCCGGCCGGGACCTCGATCTCGCCGAGCGAGTCGCTTTCCGTGCGGGTGCCGCTCTCGTGCAGCCCGATCGGCACGTCCCGGACCCGTGGCGTGCTCATCGCCCGTTCCCGCGGATCGCGCGGTAGGCCGGCTGCCACATCGCCTCGTGGACCTGCTGCACCGTGTCGCGCAGCATGGTGCGGGCCAGGTGCTCCTCGGCCGCCCGGTTGGCGACGGCCACGGCCACTGTGGCCGAGACCTCGCGCAGATTGTCCACCTGGGGCAGCAGCGAGGCTCCCGCGGCCGAGACGTCGACCATGCCGGCGACGGCTTCGGCGGCCGCCTGCAGCATGCCGGAGCTGACCCGGCGGGCTCGCGAGACCACCACGCCCAGCCCCAGCCCTGGATACAGCAGGGCGTTGTTGGCCTGGGCGATGACGTAGGTGACGGTCTTGTGGGTGATCGGCTCGACCGGGATGCCGGTGGCGATCAAGGCGCGGCCGCCGGTCCAGCGGATGAGGTCGGCGGGCATCGCCTCGATGCGTTCGGTCGGGTTGGAGATCGGGAAGATGATCGGCCGCTCGACCTGCGCGGCCATCGAGCGCACGATCTCCTCGGTGAACGCGCCGTGGACGGTGGAGGTGCCCAGCAGCATGGTCGGCTTGACCCGCCGGACGACCTCGGCCAGCGAGATGCCACGTTCGTCCCGGGACCAGCCGGCGACCTCGTCGCGGGGGCGGGCGTAGGGCTGCTGGTAGTCGCGTAGGCCGGTCATGTCGTCGATGAGCAGGCCCTGCTTGTCGATGGGCCAGATCCGCCGGGTGGCGGTGTCGTGGTCCAGGCCGTCGCGGATCATCGCGTCGCGCAGCTGGTCGGCGTTGCCGATGCCGGCGGTTCCGGCGCCGAAGATCACGATGCGCTGGTCGCGCATCGGTGTCGCGGATACGCGGACGGCGCCGAGCATGGCGGCCAGCACGATGGCGCCGGTGCCCTGCATGTCGTCGTTGAAGGTGCAGATGCGCTCGGTGTACTTCTCCAGGATCCGCCGGGCGTTGGAGGGGCCGAAGTCCTCCCAGTGCAGCATGGCGCCGGGGAACATCCGGGTGGCCGTGGTGACGTAGGCGTCGATGAAGTCGTCGTAGCGCCGCCCCCGCACGCGCGAGTGCCGGTTGCCGACGTAGGTGGGGTCGTTCAGCAGCGCCTCGTTGTCGGTGCCGACGTCGAGGGCGACCGGGATGACGCGGGCGGGGTCGATGCCCGCGGCGGCGGTGTAGACGGCCAGTTTGCCGGCCGCGATGCCGGCCCCGCCGCCCACTCCCCAGTCTCCGATGCCCAGGATCTCCTCGGCGTCGGAGGCCACGATGAGATCGACGTCGTCCGGGCCCAGCTGGAGGCTCTGGAACGCCCGCTCGATCCCGTCCACGTCGTCGATCGACAGGTACACCCCTCGCGGGCGGCGGTACTCGTGGCTGTAGGTGCGGATCGCCTCGGCCACCGTGGGGTCGTAGACGATGGGCAGCATCTCGCGCAGGTGGTCGCTCAGCAGCCGGTAATAGAGCACTTCGTTGCGGTCGCGCAGCGCTTCCAGGTAGACGTTCTTGAGCAGGTTCGTCTGCTGCCGCCCGTACTGCACGTACGTGCGGCGTACCTGCTCCTCCAGCGTCTCGACCGCCGGTGGGAGCAGGCCCTGCAGCCCCAGCTCGGCCCGCTCCTGCGGGGAGAACGCGGTGCCCTTGTTCAGCAGCGGCTCCCGCAGCACCGCGAGCCCTCGCAGGGACGTCACGAAGCTCCCGTCCGGCTGCTCGGCGAACATCAGGCTCGGCAGATCCGGTTTCCTCTTGCCCGGTGACATGGTCGTCCCCCTCCTGAGCGTCTGGGACGAAGGCTGCCATCCCCTCTCTGGCCTTCCCCTGTCACGGGGGTGGATGCCGGGCTGAAGTCAGGACCATCCCCTATGTAGGCAAATGACCCATTGTGGACACGCAGGATGGAGCCCCCGCCGGGGCTCTCAGAGGGTCTCGAGGGCGTCGCCGGGGAGCGTCGGCGTCTGCCACAGCTCGTGGGCCGGGGGCGACCAGTCGCAGGCGAAGGGGCCCTGCCGGGTCTCGACGAGTCCGACGACCTCCTCGCGGGCCGCGGTGACGTGCCGGTGCACCCGGTCGTCGATGAGCCCGAGCCGTCTGCCGTGCCGATATTCGTCTTCGTCCTTCCACCGGTGCCGCGACAGGTCGGGTTCGACGATCAGGTCGAGCAGGAGGTCGAAGGTGTCGATGCCCAGGCGGGTGCGCTGTTTGGGCAGGTCGAAGTCGATGTACCAGGTCAGCGGGCGGTGGTCGGCGTCGAAGAACTGGCGGACGGTGAAGTGTTTGTCGATGCCGTACCAGCTGCGCACGACGGTGCCCCGCCAGGTCCACCAGCCGAGCTCCCACCGGCCCGAGGCCAGCTCGTCGATGGTCTGCTCGCGGCGGCTGCCGCCGTTGAGGAAGGAGGTGATCCAGGTGGTCGAGGCGAGGCTCTTCAGCCCTGGCCAGCCGGCCACCACGAAGTACTCGTCGGTGTCCTGCAGGACCCGGTACGGCGCGGCCGTCCACACCTTGCCGTTCCAGACGTGGCGGCGTACCGCCGTGGCGCCCTCGTCGAAGCGGGTGTTCCCGTCGGCTGTCATGCGTTCGATCATGTCGGTTCCGGCGAGGGCCTGTCACGATCTTGGTTGTGGAGCGGGTGAGCCCCGTGTGCGTGGCGCGGGGTGGGGGCTGGTGCAATGGCGGGCATGAGTGTGGTGCGTTCGCTGGTGTTGTTCGTGTTGGCCGCCCTGTTCGAGATCGGCGGGGCGTGGCTGGTGTGGCAGGGGGTGCGGGAGCAGCGTGGGCTGGTGTGGGCGGGCGCGGGAGTGATCGCGCTGGGCCTGTACGGGTTCGTGGCCACGTTGCAGCCGGATGCGCATTTCGGGCGGATTCTGGCCGCGTACGGCGGGGTGTTCGTGGCGGGGTCGCTGCTGTGGGGTGTGGTGGCCGACGGGTTCCGGCCGGATCGGTGGGATGTCGTGGGGGCGCTGGTGTGCCTGGTGGGCGTCTTGGTGATCATGTACGCGCCCCGGGGCTGACGGGTCCCCGGCGGCGGGGTGGGACGGTCAGTATCGGGCGCCGACGGGGGCCGGGACGGCGCCGATCCGGTCGGCGACGTGGCGGACCGTGGCGGCGATGGTGGCGAGCACGGCGCGGTCGCGGTGGCCGGTCAGGGCCCGTCCGAGGAGTTCCTCGTTGGTGTGGGGGGCCGTAGACGTCAGCGGTGTCGATCAAGGTCACGCCCAGGTCGAGGGCCTGGTGGATGACGGAGACGGACGTGGCTTCGTCGCGGGGGGCCGCCATGTCGTACATGAAGCTCATCCCCATGGCGCCCAGGCCGATGACGCCGACCTGTGGTCCGTGGGTGCCCAGGGTGGTGTTGCCCATGCTGTGTTCTGCCTTCGTATCGGGTCGGAGGGGCTTCACGGGTCCGGGCGGGCGCATCGCCGCGCCCGGACCCGTGAGGCCGGTCTCAGCCGAGGAGGGAGACCTGGTAGTGGCTGATGAGCCAATCGGGCTGCGAGCGCTTCAGCAGGACGAGGAGGTTGACGCTGACCGTGGGCCGGTCGGTGAACGAGAAGTCGACGCTCAGGTAGCCGAGCACGATGTCGTCGCCCAGGCGCCGGCTTTCCAGGACGTGGTACGCGGCCGACAGGCCGACAGGCTGGGACGCGTAGTAGTCAGCGACCCCCTGCCGTCCCACACTGTAGGGACGAAGCCCCTGGAAGATCGCGTCCTCGGTGAACACCGACGCGACCCGATCCGGCTGGTGGCCGTCGACGCCCGCCTTCCACCGGTCGAGGACGCCACGCAGGATCGTTTCGGTGTCTGTCATATCGCTGTTCTCCCTCAGTGGCCCGCGCTCATGCCGCCGTCGACGTGAAGGATCTCGCCGGTGACGAACGGGGCGTTCTCCAGGTAGGTCACCGCGTCCACGATGTCGCCCGGCTCCCCCATCCGGCCGACCGGGTGCAGGCCGGCGAGGATCTCATGGATGTCCTCGGGGTGCATGGGCGTCTTGATGGTGCCGGGCGAGACGGCGTTGACGCGGATGCCGCGAGTGGCGTACTCGATGGCGAGGGACTTGGTGGCGGACTGCAGTCCGCCCTTGGTCAGCGAGGCCAGGACGGAGGGGACCCGAGCGTCGGCGTTGTCGACCAGGCTCGTGGTGACGTTGACGATGTGGCCGCCGCCCTGGGTGAGCATCCGCTCGACGGCCAGCTGGGTGATGCGGAAGAAGCCGGCGAGGTTCACGCCGATCACGGCGGCGTAGTCGCCCTGGGTGTAGTCGGTGAAGGGCTTGGCGACGAAGATTCCGGCGTTGTTGACCAGGGTGTCGATGCGGCCGAACCGCTCCACGCCGGCGGTGATGACACGTTCGGCGGTGGCGGGGTCGGCGATGTCGCCCTGGACGGTCAGGACGTCCGCGTCGTTGGAGGGGGTGATGGTGCGGGAGGTGGCGACGACGGCGTAGCCGAGCTTGCGGTAGGCGTCGACGAGGTGGGCGCCGATGCCTTGCGAGCCGCCGGTGATGACTGCGACCTTCTGGGTGCTCATGATGACCTTCTCCTGGATGGGGTGGGATGCCGTGGCCTGCCGTGTTCATAACTAGCCGACCGGTCGACTATTGGACCGTAGGGGCCTGGGCGGGGCGAAGTCAAAGGTCAGGAGGGCTTGCGCCGGGACGTGTTTCCTCGCACCTGAGAGGCCCGGACTCCCAACGCACGCCGGTGGTGGCGATCGACGTGCTGCGGGTGCGCGGAGACGGATCATTGTCGGGCGGCCGGACGGTGGACCCTCACGTCACCACCGCTCACGTCACCGCCGCCTCCCCGGCACAGCGCTGGATTTGACCGGTCTTCCGAGTGGGTGCGATGCTCGACCCGGTTCGGTCGTCGAGATGGCGGTGGAGCGCTGGGATGTGAGTCACCGGTCCAGGGCCGGTGGTTGACACCGCATCGTTGCGCCGCTCGACCGGTGCCGGGCCATGTCCGAATGGCTCTTCGCGAAAGGTCGACAGGCGATGAAGATCGCTTTTGTGGGTGATGTCCACGGTTGTGTGCTGCACGCGCTGGGCGCTGCGGTACTGCTCCAGAATCGTCGCGGCATCCGCCTCGACGCCGTGATCCAGGTCGGAGATCTGGGCGCGTACCCGTCGTTCGAGCGGTTCGACGAGTCCAGCCGCCGCTTCTGGCGGGACCATCCCGCCCAGGGGGACTTCTTGCGCCTGCTCGATCCGTCGCCGTCGTTCGCCGAAGGCGTGCGCCTGGCCCTCGGACAGGTCCCTTCAGTGCTGTTCGTCAGCGGCAACCACGAGGATCACGACTGGCTGGCCTCCTTGCATGACGCGGCGGCCGCCGAGGTCGTGCAGGTGGACGCGCTCGGCGCCTACCGCCATGTCGCCTGCGGAACCGTGGTCGAGGTCGCCGGGCAGCGGGTGGCGTTCCTGGGACTGATCGAGGCTCCCGGGAAGATGGATCTGGACGAGAGCGCTTACGCGCGGCTGAGTGCCGTCGAACCGGGTGGCGTGGACGTCCTGGTCACCCACGACGGCCCGTACGGGATGTCACGCGACCGGCGCGGGAACGTGCAGGGCTCGGCGAAGCTGACCCGGCTCATCGAACACCTGCAGCCGAGCCTGCACATCAGCGGCCACTACCACCACCCCAACGGCCCACGCCACTACGGCCGCACGACCTCCTACGCGCTCGCCCAGCTGGTACAGCCCAAGAACACCAGGTGGGAGCCGGAGCCCGACAACCCCGAACAACGGGTGACGGCCGCAAGCATCGGCCTGCTCGACACCGAGACCGGCGGCTTCGAGTACATCCAGGACGAGTGGCTGGCCGAGGTCAAAGGTGACGCACTCGACCTCGCCGGACTCCTCGCCGCCACCCGCTGACGGCCTTCGGCCTGTTACGCCGCCGAAGCCTCGCTCGCATTCATGTTCTGTTACTCAGGCGAATCAGTCGGCGGGCTTGCCGAACCAGCGGGAGAGGTGGTCGTCCAGGTCCTGCTGATCGTCGCCGATCCAGGCGACGTGGCCGTCGGGGCGTAGCAGGACGCATGGAACATCCAGTGCCGCAGTGGGATCCGCGAAGTAGTCGACCCGGTCTGACCAGCCGCCGGCGGTCAGGCGTTCGGTGCGGTCCAGCAGCAGGCCGCGGCCGCGATGCAGCAGACCGTAGAGCCGGCCCTGTTTCACGTCGATGTCGCGCAGGCGGCGGCCGAGCAGGTCGGGGCCTGCGCCGAAGTCGTAGCGGATGCCGATCGCGGTGATCTTCTCGATCAGATGGCGGTTCACCTCGTCGAAGTCCATCAGCTCGGTGAGCAGCCTGCGTACGGCCTGCGGGCCCGGTTCGGTGGACAGCAGTTCCATCTGGGCGCGGGTGTTGTCCAGCACGTCCTCGGCGACCGGATGACGTTCGGCCTGGTAGGTGTCCAGCAGTGTGTCCGGCGCCCAGCCGCGGATCTGTGCGGCCAGTTTCCAGCCGAGGTTGAATGCGTCCTGAACGCCCAGGTTGAGGCCCTGTCCGCCGGTGGGTGGATGGATGTGTGCCGCATCGCCGGCCAGCAGCACCCGCCCGACCCGATAACGTTCGGCCAGCCGGGTGGCATCCCCGAAACGGGACAACCAACGCGGGGAGTGCACGCCGAAATCGGTTCCGGCGATGGTGCGCAGCTGTTGTTGGAAATCCTCGAGGGTGGGCGGTTCCGCGCGATCGCCGACTCCCGCGGCGGGGACTACGACGCTGTAGATTCCCTTGCCGAAGGGCCGGAGCCAGAATGGCTGACGGGTCGCGCCGATTTCGGCCACCTTGGCGGCGATCTCCTCCTGCGGTACACCCACTTCCATCTCGCCCATCAGCGTCTCGGTCCGCGAGGGCTCGCCGGGGAAGCCGACGCCGAGCAGTTTGCGCACCGTGCTGCGCCCGCCGTCACAGCCGATGAGATAGCGCGAACGCAGCCGTTCCCCGTCGGCCAGCTCGACGGTCACACCCTCGTCGTCCTGCTCGAGATCGGCCACCGCGCAACCGTGCCGGACCTGCGCACCCAGCGCGATCGCATGCTCTTCGAGCAGACGTTCGATGACCGGTTGCGGGATGCCCAGCAGATAGGCGTGCGCGGAATCCAGGCCCTTGGGCGCGGGCTTGGCAATGGCGGCGAAGAAACCGGCGGCCGGGCGCTGTCTTCCGTGTTCGAGAATGCGATCCAGCAGTCCGCGCATGGCCATCAGCTCGAGACTGCGAATATGCAGACCGACGATGCGGACGAACGACTTGGGCTCGGTTTCCTTCTCCAGAACGAGTACCCGCACGTCGTGCAGCCGCAGTTCGGCGGCCAGCATCGCACCGGTCGGCCCGCACCCGGCAATGATCACGTCGTACACGAGGGGCGCGCGATCGGCGCCGGAGGCCGGCGACCGGAGTGCGGGGACGTCGCGCTCGACCCTGTCGTTCGACGGCGGCTCGGCGGAGAACTGAGAGTGCATAGGTGTTGCCTTTCGGGAGTGCCTTGTTGGCGAGGCGCTCCCGGCGACACCTACGTCAATCGCCCGGCCGTGACGGGAAGGGGGAGCACCCACATCGATACAGCGTTCATGGGTCTCACCTCCTCGGGCGGCGTCACGGTCGACTGCAAGCTACAAGCCCGAGCATCATCCCGTCCAATCCTTTTCCAGCCACGTGATCACGGCTCCGAACGGGCCCGTGCGGTTGCGGGGCGAATCCGGCCCGGCTGGTCCCGTGGGTCACCGACGGCCCCACCTGCATCCGCTCACGGATTGGCGGCGTGGGGTGGATGCCCCGTAAGGTGCCGATCATGGCTTGTCGTATTTCTGAACTGATCATCAATTGCCGGGACCCGCAACGGCTGGCGGCGTTCTGGTGCGAGGTGCTGGACTTCATCGTGCTCGACGACACCGACGACGGCGCGGTGGAGATCGGACCACGGGAAGGGTTCGGCGGATTGCAGCCGACTCTGGTCTTCAGCCCCGCTACCGAGCTCAATGCGGGCAGGCCGCGGCTGCACTTCGACGTCAACGCCACCGACCGCGATCAGGACGCCGAACTCGAACGCCTCCTGAAGCTCGGGGCGCGCCCGGCCGACATCGGCCAGACCGGACAGGAGTCCTGGCACGTCCTGCTCGACCCCGAAGGCAACGAGTTCTGCCTCCTGCGAAGGCGCCTGGGCTGACCCTCTGGCTGGGTTCGTGCCAGGTTGTGGACACCGGGAACGACGTCCATGTTGCCGGTGGAGTGGGACTGAGGCGGTCGCCGTGGTCGTAGCCTCAGTCCCACCCACCACTTCTCTGGGCCCTATTCAGCGGGCATGACGACGAACGAGAAGTCCGCGGTCGTGGTGCGGTTGAGGGGGAGGTCGCCCTTGATGCGGCGCCCGACCTCGCCCCTGCTGATCCCGAGCCCCTGGGCGATCAGCCGCTCCGGGCGGACGGGCACGGGATCGAGGAAACCGACGTCCACCCGGTACGGCCATGCCGTCTCGGCAGCCGATGACTCCAGCCGCCACGCGCCACGCCAATCGAGGGTGAACCGGTTGCGCCGTGCGAGCGCGGGGTCCAGGAGCGCGTCAGCGACGAGCCCCTGATCGTTGTCCTCGAAGGCGCGGAGCCTGGCCGGATCCAGCGATCGGACCGGCACCCGCTCATGGACGGTGATCTTCGAGGTCCGGTCGCAGCCGACGCAACGGACGAGCAGCCACACGTCAAGCAGCTTGCCGTTGGCGTTGATCCGGAACCTGCCCTCGCCGACGGTGGCCGCCTGCGCCCGGCAGTCCAGGCAACGCACGGTGAGCAGCGGCAGCCGGGTCCTCCGCACGGTCCAGGGCAGCACGAAATGATCTCTATGGGATTGTGAAGACATGATCTCTCTAAGACCTGACACAAAACGCTGAGTGGCCGGGGCGGCTCAGAGGTTCAGAGCAGCCCGGCGAGACCGACCACGAGGCCGGTGAGAAAGCGCAGAAGAAGATGTCAGGCAGCGAGAGCAGGCGGCGTCACGCGACAGTCCCCACGACGAATCCGATAGTGCTGGCCGTACGCTACTGGATCACCGGCGAGCGCCACAATCGATTTTGTCGCCTGCCGATCATCGGCGACGAGGATGGCTGGGGCGAGCGGCAGCCACCATCATGGCGAGGGAGAGGACGTCCCCGAGGGCGCCGGTGGACGGGGGCAGGGCGGATGGTCAGGTGCCGGCCACGGCCTCTTGTGGCGCACGGGCGCCGAGCAGGGCAAGGCAGTTCGCCCACAAGGGGCCGAGCCGGTGGGTGCTGTTGTAGAGCTTGGCGAACAGCACCTGGCCCTCGAGCTGGGCGACCACCGCCCGCGCGGCTTCCCGGGGGTCGGCCACCTCGACCTCCTGCCGCTCTAGAGCCTCGGCGATGACCGATGCGACCATCTCGACCTGCGCGTCGAAGATCTCCTGCAGCCGGGTGCGGACGGCCTCGGTCTGGTTGCTCATCTCCAGAGTGAGGTTGCCGAACAGGCACCCCGAGACGGTGCCGCAGCTCTGCTGGGCGGTACGCAGGCCGGCCTCCGTCTCCTCGAACAAGCGGCGCAGCCGCGGCAGCGGCCGGGCGTCGGCGCTGAGAGCGGTCGCCCAGGCGCGCTGCTGAGCGGCCCAGTGCTCATCGATGACGGCCAGCGCGAGGGACTCCTTGGAGTCGAAGAAGTAGTAGAAGCTGCCCTTGGGCACGCCGGCGGCCCGGCAGATCTCGGCCACCCCCAGGGCCGAGTAACCATGCGTCTCGATGAGCGAGCGTGCGGCGCTCAGGATCCGCTCGCGAGCATCACTGGTTCGGCCCATGAGGCCAGTTTACGACCGGTCGACTACTATCCGCGGGGCCGTCCTGCGCGGCCCTTCCGGTGCAGGTCACGTCCTTGGCCATCCGGTCGTGGCGCGGACATCCCCGTACGGACATACGGGTGAATAGGTACCCATATGGGGATTTACCCCGTCCTCCCCGTGGGTGGGTCGGAGCGAAGCTAAACGTGTCTCTGAACACATGCGCCAACACCGGGAGGAGACGATACACGTGCCAGCCATGTTGCAGCCGCACATCGAGCACGGCACCGCCGGACAGCAGCCCACGCTGCGCCTGCTGTCCTGGAACGGGCTCCTGGCCATGGGGGACCGCCTGGCCGTTCGCGCCGGGTGGGCGGGGCAGGACCGCTCGGCCTCGTGGCTGCTGTCGGCACGGCCTTCGGCGGTGCCGAGCGCGCGGCGCATGACCGCGGTCCGGTTGGCCGCCTGGGGGTTGTGCGAACACGCCAAGAACGCCGACCTGCTGGTCGGCGCGCTGGTCACCGACGCCCTGCGGCACGCCACCGCCAAGGTCAGGCTCTCACTGTGGGTCGAGGACGACCTGCTGCGCTGCGAGATCGAGGACGACCGCAGCACGCTCTCCTTCACCGCATCGTGCCGCAAGACCGCCGATCGCGGGCACAACCCGGTGCTGGCCCGGCTGGCCTGCTGCTGGGGGGTCGCCGGCAAGGTCGTCTGGTTCGAAATCGTCACCGGCGACCGCGCCTGCGAGCACGCCTGAGCCCGCCCGGCACGTACACCCGTACCTGCCGCCCGAGCGGCACCGAGGAAAGGAACGACGCATCGTGCGCCACACAAGGATCCGCGTCTCCAAGCGGCCGACGCGCCGCCCCGCTCAGGGTGTGGACCTGCGGACCCCGTCAGGACGGGCACTGCCCTACTGACACCGCCGACGGCCGGAACCGGCCCTCACCCTGGAGCCGGTTCCAGCCTCCTCAGCACCGATCCCTCAGTCGTGCCCGTTGGCCCGGGCCTGCTCCCCCACCCACACCGCGATCTGCGCCCGCGAGTTGAACCCCAGCTTGGTCAAGATGTGCTCGATGTGCCCCTCCGCCGTACGCTGCGCGATCACCAGGGACGCCGCGATCTCCTTGTTCGTCATCCCCTGGGCGACCAGCTCGGCGATCTCCTTCTCCCGCCGCGTCAACGGCGTCTCCTCCGCCGCCTTGGCGGGCCGCTCGGGCTTGTCCTCCTCCAGGGCGTAGGACAGAGCCTCCTCCAACGGCATACGCGCCCCGCGCCGAACAGCCGTCTCGAACGCCGCCTCCCCCAGCACCTCACGCATCGCCCGGTCACAGTCGTCGTGGTAGCGGGCCAGATGCCCGTACCCCGACAGCGGCGCCCCGGCACAGCTCCACATGGTCTCCAGCACGCCCAGCAGGCGGGCCGCCCGCTGGTGACGGCCCTGGCCGGCGGCGATCCAGGCCAGCGCCTCGATGTTGACGCCCGCGCCGAGCGGGTCGCCGACCGCGCGGTTGAAGGTCAGGCTCTGCTTCTCCAGCTCGGTCGCCCGCTCCAGATCCCCCTGGCGCCACACCTGCACGCCCAGCGCCATCGTCGTGTACGCCTTGTGCCAGCCCTCCCCATAGGCCTCGCACTCGGCCAGGCACTCCTCGCCCGCCGCGATGGCGGCCGAGGAGTCACCCAGGAACGAGTGGGCGAGCGTCAGCCGGATGAGCGACAGCGCGATCCCGACCGGGTCGCCGGTACGGCGATGGCGGGCAAGGGCGTCCCTGTATAGCTCGATCGCAGCTTCCGTTCGCCCCTCGCACATGGCCACCATTCCGCGGAACAGGGCCACGTAGGCCAGCACCGGCTCGTCCTGCAGCTCCTCGCCGAGCCGGCGGCTCTCCTCGAGAAGGGCGGTGGCGGCCGGTATGTCGGCCTGAATGATCGCCAGCCAGCTGCCGGCCCACAGGGCGCCGGCCCGCACCGGGCTGGGCTCGGTGTCGGCGGCCAGCGCCTGCTCCAGCCAGCCGCGCCCCTCAGCCAGGTAATAACTGGTGATCCAGTGATACAGCAGGTCGCCGGACATGCTCAGCCCCGCGCGGGCCTCCTCCGGCGTGTTCAGCCAGCTGTCCAGGGCGGCCCGCAGGTTGGCATGCTCGCGCCGCAGCCGGGCGAACCACGCCACCTGGCCGGGCCCGAACAGCTCCGCCCTGGCCCGCGCCGCCAGATCGCGGTAATAAGTGCGGTGCCGTCGCTGCAGGGCGGGCTCGCAGCCGGAGCCCGTGAGCCGTTCGCGACCGTACTGCCGCAGCGTCTCCAGCATCCGGTAGCGTACGCCGCCCGGATGGTCCTCTCGTATCAGCACGGACTTGTCCACCAGGCCGATCACCAGGTCGAGGACGTCCTGCGGGTCGATCCCGTCCTCGCCGCACACCGCCTCGGCCGCCTCCAGATCCAGACCCCCCGCGAACACCGAGGCCCGTTCCCACAACAGGCGTTCTTCTTGCGAACACAGCGCGTAACTCCAATCGATCAGCGCCCGCAGCGTCTGATGCCGGGGCAGCACCGCCCTCGACCCACCGGTCAGCAGGCGGAAACGGTCGTCGAGCCGGTCGAGCAGCTGCTCGACCGACAGGGCCCGCAGCCGCACCGCCGCCAGCTCGATCGCCAGCGGCAGCCCGTCCAGCAGGCGCACGATCCGGGTGACGACCTCCCGGTTGTCCTCCGTGACCGTGAAGGACGGCAGCACGGCGCGGGCACGTTCGGCGAACAGCCGGACCGCGTCCTGCCGGATCAGCCTCTCCAGCGGCACCTGAAGATCCGGCAGCGGCAACGGCGAGATGGGCACCGCCTGCTCGCCGGCGATGCCCATCGCCTGCCGGCTGGTGGCCAGCACCCGCAGATCCGGCGCCGCCCGCAGCAGCGCCTCGCTCAGCGCCGCACACTCGGTGATCATGTGCTCGCAGTTGTCGAGGATCAGCAGCGCCTGCTTGTCGCGCAGATGGCAGGTCAACACCCGCATCGAGGTGTCGCCGGTGTGGTCGCGGATCTCCAGCGCCTCGGCCACGGCCTCGGCGAGCATGGCCGGGCCGTCCAGCTCGGCCAGCTCCACCAGCCACACCCCGTCCCGGAAGGCCCGCCGCACGTCCTGGCCGACCCGCACCGCCAGCCGCGTCTTGCCGACGCCGCCCACGCCGGTCAGTGTGACGGCCCTGGAGGCGGACAGCAGCTGTTTGACCTCGGCCACCTCGTGCCGACGCCCCACGAAACTCGTCACCTCGGCCGGCAGCCCGCCGTTGGGCCGCCCTCCGTAGGTGCTGGCAGTCACCGCTGTCATTGGCGCCTTCCGCGACGCGGCCGGCGCTGCCGTCGGCCCGCATCCCACGTCGTCGCCCCCAGGTTATGTCGCGGCCGTTATCCCAGACGAGCACGGTCAAGAACCCACAACAAGTTTTGGCCATCGCATGGTGTAAGGGCGTCTCGACCTTGACGGCCGGCCGCTCCTAGCGTGGAGAGAGGGAGGGGAACAGACCATGTTCATCCAGGTCATCGAGGGCCGGGCGATCGAGGTCGACGATCTGCACCAGGCACTGGAACGGTGGGTGCGCGAGCTCTCGCCCGGCGCGCAGGGCTGGCTGGGCACCACGGCCGGCGTCACCGACGACGGCCTGTTCGTCAACGTCGCCCGCTTCGCCGACCGGCCGGCCGCCCACCGCAACGCCGACCGGCCCGAGCAGGGGCAGTGGTGGGTGGAGACCGCGAAACTGTTCGCCGGCGAGGTGACCTTCCTCGAATGCGACGAGGTCATCGAAATCCTGGGCGGCGGGTCCGATGAGGCGGGGTTCGTCCAGGTGCTGCAGGGGCGCGTACGCGACCCCACGCGGGTGCGCGAGGTGCTGCAGCAGGGGCAGGAGGAGCTGGCGGCCTTCCGTACGGACCTCATCGGCGCCACCGCCGCACTGTGCGGGCAGGACAACTGCGTCGAGACCGCCTACTTCACCAGCGAGGTGGCGGCCCGGCAGGGAGAGGCCAAGCTGCAACCGCCGGCGATCCGGGAGCTGCTGCGGGCCTGGCAGGAACTGTTCGTCTCCGACGTGGACTTCTTCGACCTGCGCGAGCCGTGGCTGTACTCGCCGCGCTAACCGCTCACACATGGGCCGGCATCCGTACGGGCACCTCGAACCAGACCAGCTTGCCCCGGCCCGTGGGAACGCTGCCCCAGCCGGAGGAGAGCACCTCCACCAGCAGCAGCCCGCGCGAGCCCTCGTCGTCGCGGCAGGCGGCACGCGGGCTCGGCGGCACCGGACTGGAGTCCTCCACCTCGCAGCGCAGCAACCCGTCGGCCGCCGACAGGCTCAAGCGCACCAGGCCCCGCGCGTGCCGGACCGCGTTGGTGACCAGCTCGCTGATCAGCAGCTCGGCGTGGTCGCAGGCCTGCTGCAGCCCCCACTCCGCGAGCTGGGCGCGGGCGGCGTGCCGGGCCCGGCGCACCGAGTGCGCCTGGGCGGTGAACGTCCACGACGCCAGCGCGGCGCTCACGCGGCCCGCTCCAGGACGGCCGCCGGGACGATGCTGCGCCCGTCGGGCAGCAACTCGCCGGTGTCGTCGAAGAACACCACCCCGTTGCACAGCAGTCCCCATCCCTGCTCGGGGTGGTAGGCGATCAGGCGCGCGGCCTGGTGAGCGGCGGAGTTCGCCGGAGGACAGGGAGGCTGGTGCGTACACATGGTGCGGATTCCCCCGTTCCTCGCATCCAGCTGGTTATCCGTACGCTTCCAACGTGCCTCACAACACCACGCCAAGAAGAGGTGAAAAATACCCTTATAGGTACCTATGTCCGGTAGGTACCTAGTGTCGTCAGCGTCTCCCGGCCCTCATCCCACCGCCACCGCACATCGCGGCCACTCAGATGCACCCCGCCGATCCAGCGGTCCACGCCGTTCAACCGCACATGATCCTCCTCACCCGCCAGCACCCGGGCGCCCACCGCGGTCAGACCCACCACCGTCGCCCATCCGACCGGCCCGCCGGCGGGCCGAAGATCCAGCAGCGGATACGGCGCCCCCGCCAGGCGATCCATCATCGCGAAACACCACGTGTCCCCCAGATACCGGCGCGCCTCCCGAGCCGTGGCCCGCACGAAGACGTCCCCAGCCGAACCCTCCTGCGCCGCAGCGGCCAGAACCCGACGCTCGGCGAGGGAAAGCCCGTCACGGGTGGAGGGATACTCCCGGCACAGACGCTCGAACGCCTCACCCAGAAAACGCAACTCACCGGAACGGACCGCCGCGATACCCGGCAGACCCTCCGGCGTCGGAGCACGAAAAGCCGCCCACGCCCGGGTCGCCAACTCCAGCGCCGCCGGCGACAACCTCGCACACGCCCGCGTCGACGGCAACTCCCGCAACTGCTCCGCACGCAACTCACCCAAACCGCCGAACCCCGCGATGCCAGGATGCTCCCCGATACAGATCAACGTGACAGCCTCGGCCGGCACCCCCAACTCCGCCAGCCAGGCCAGAATCTCCACGATCTGCAACTGATCGTACAGATCAGCCTCGAACCACAGCACATACTCGCCGCCCCGGTTGGCCTCCACCGCCGCATCCCGCTCCACGAACATCCGCAGCCCCTCACCGCGGTCATCGGCACCCGCCCCCACCAGGAACGCGGCCCTGACCCGGCGCAGCTCCTCCCGCCCCACCGCCGGAACCGGCCCCTCGTGCAGCACATCCCGCCAGAACACGATGCGCCGCGCCAGCCCCGTACCCGCCAGATCGGTGCCGTCACCGTTACTGATGTGCAGCGCCCCCAGCCAGTCCTGCTCGGCCGCAGGCTGCTCGCCCAGGAGCCGGCGGCGCGCCACCGCGTACGACTCACCGGTCTTGGCCATACGGGCACGCACCCGCCGCTTGAAATCCGCCTGCTTGGTCATGAACATCTCCCGAACGCCGCCGCGGCGCCCCCCAGCGACCGGCGCGGCAGGCGCACGACCAACCGGCAGATCCTCCGTCCGAGAGGTGAACCTCCCTTTGCCTCCATCAGGTGACCCGGCCGGGGCGGGTGGCCGGAGGTTGGGCGGGGACGGCCGCCACCGGCCATGCTAACCCCGCCCCACCGGCCCCCGCGAGACCCCTCAGCCCGGACGCACCGGCTGACGCAGCACCGTACGCGGCTCCGGATCATCGAACGCCGTCAAATACACCTCATGATGCAGCCCATGGGGCACCAGCCCCCGCTCCACCATGAACGCCTCCATCACCGCCAACGACCGATACTCCTCACTGAAGGCGCCCACATGCAGCACCTCCACACACTCACCCTCCGTGAACGTCACCACCCGCACCCGATCCACCGCCGCCCCCGACGAACGCGCACCCTCCCGCGCCCGCTCCACCAGCCCCGCCTCCGGCACCCCCGCCAGCGGCAGCATCAGATGCCAGCGCCACAACTCCCGCGGCACCTCCAGCCCCGGACGCTCGTCCTCCACGAACCACAACCCCTCCAACGGCCCCGCCGGACCGCCCATCCCCGCCACCACCGCATACAGCGCGCCGATGGCCGACACGTGCTCACTCCCGCCCGGCTCACCCATGCCCGTCACATTCAGGCAGGTCACCGGACCGTACGTGACCAGCTCAGGATTCATGACTCCTCCAAACAGATCATCAGATGCGTAACGAGATACTCAGGCGAGGTCACGGCCGGATCCGACACGTACACCTCGCGAATCGGCCCCCGAACCGCACACCGGCGCTCGCCACACCAGGCCAGCACCGCATGCGCCGTCAGGGACATCTGGTCATAAGGCCCCACATGCGTCGCACAGGCGAACCTGCCCCCCGGCAACACCCGCACCGGCGCACGCCCACCGCCCTCCCCATCCCCGAGCACCCGGGCGGCCTCCACGTCGAACACCTCACCGAAATCCACCGGGAACAACCCGATCAGCTGAACCGGCCCGGCAGGCCCCAGCAGACGCGACAACGCCGCCGACGCCGCCCGCCCCACATCCTCCGGCCCCGCCGCCCGCTCGGTCGCCACCACCACCCGCCGCGCCGGCTCCTCCACCACCCGCACCGGCACCGACGGCAACCCCTGCGCCATCACCCGCTCCAGCGACGCGAGCGTACGACGCCGCCGCGCCAGCTCCGCCTCCAACTCCTCCCTGACCCCTTCAAGCGCCTGCGCCCCGCCCGCCAGCACCTCACCCACCACCGCCAGCGGCACATCCAGCGACCGCAGCAACGCGATCGACAACGCCACCCGAGCCTGCGACGCCCGGTAAAACCGGTAACCCGTCACCGCGTCCACCTGCGCCGGCCGCAACAACCCCAGCTCGTCATAGTGACGCAACTGCTTCACACTCAACCGCCCCAACCGGGCGAACTGCCCGATCGGCAGCAACTCCTCGTCCACGCCGACCAGCATGGACCCTCCCACCGAGGGAGAGTCCAGCCGGCTCCACGCCCAATACATGCCCTTGCAGGCATATAGCCAAGCGGGTATATTAACGAGCCATGCGCTTCGACGTGCTCGCGGAACCCGCCCGCCGCCACATCCTCGACCTCCTCCTCGAACGCCCCCGCCTCGTCAGCGAACTCACCACCCACCTCGGCCTCACCCAACCCGGCACCTCCAAACACCTCCGAGTCCTGCGCGAAGCCGGCCTCGTCACCGTCCGCAAAGACGCCCAACGCCGCTGGTACGAACTCCGCCCCGCCCCCCTCGCCGAAATCGACGCCTGGCTCACCCCCTACCGCAAACTCTGGAACCACAGCCTCGACCGACTCGAACACCACCTCGACACCATGGAAGAGGAAGACGACCGATGAACGAAAACCTCACCATCCACCCCGACGGCCGCACCACCCTGCGCATGCAACGCCGCCTCCCCCACCCACCCGAAAAGGTCTGGCGCGCCATCACCCAGCCCGAACACCTCGCCCACTGGTTCCCCGCCACCATCACCATCGACGGCGACCGCATCAACTACGGCTTCGGACCCGACGGCCACATCACCGAGAACAACCCACCCCACACCTACGCCCACACCTGGGGCGAGGACGAACTCCGCTGGGAAATCCACCCCGACGGCCCCCGCGCCAGCATCCTCACCTTCACCCACACCTTCACCGACCACCACGGCGCCGCCAGCTTCGCCTCCGGCTGGCACACCTGCCTCATGGCCCTGCTCCACACCCTCGACGAACGCCCCGTCCAGCAACCAGCCGACAAACAACCCGCCGAGTTCGCCCGCCTCCACGAGGACTACGTCGCCATCCTCGGCCTCGTCCCCGCCACCGCCGCAAACGGCGACGTACGCGTCGAACGCCAGCTCACCCGCCCCGCCGAAGACGTCTGGCACCTGCTCAACGGCGACGACGCCACCCCCGGCGACCCCCCGCCCGCCCCCTTCACCGCACCCGGCCTCCGACCCGGGCCGGTCACCCGCGCCGAGAGCGCCAAACTCCTCGAATACGACACCCCGACCGGCCCCGTCCGCTGGGAGCTCACCCAGGGCACCGGCCAGGGCGCCCGGCTCATCGTCACCCACACCGGCGACACCACCACCCTCGACGCCTGGCGCATCCACGTCGAGGAGCTGGCCTCCTCCCTGGTGGATCTGTGATTTTCAAAGGGTGAAGAGGGTAGTGCAACCACCCACGCCCTTTACAATGTAGATCACTAACCTTGGAGGCCGAGAACCGCCGCCGTCATGGCCCGCGCCCGCCCCGGCGCCGTCAGCAGGTCCGTCGAATCCGACAGCTGATCCACGCACCCCACCAGGGGCAACCCCCTGATCACCGGGTCGGACACCGACTCCAGCAGCGCCTGCGCGAACCGGTCCCCGCCGATCACCTCGAACGGCCGTTCGAAGAACCCCCGTACCCGCTCATCCAGCCGCTCGGCCAGCCCCACCCGGTTCTGCAGCGCCGCCACCCGCGCGTACGCCCCCGACAGCCCCTCCTGCCGCTCCCGCCAGGAGCGCGCCGCCACCGCCGCCCCCAGGCACTCCCCCAGCTCCGTCGAGCCCGGCATGCGCGCCAGCGCGCTGCCGAGCCATTTCGCGTACGGCGGGTAGCGCCGCCGCAACAGCAGCGCCAGCCGCATCACCTCCCGCGCCAGCCGCGCCCCCACCACGGCCGAGCCCAGCTCATCGCCCACCTCGCCACATCGGCCCGGGAACGGCTCCTCCTGCGCGATCCGCCGCCACTGACACGCCAGCACATACCGCCACACATCCTCCGGATACCAGCGCAACGCCGCCCGGGCCGTCTCCAGCCCGCCCCCGGGAACGGCAGCCTCCAGCCCGTCGTGGAACACCTCGCCCCGCGTCACCTCGGCCAGGCTCTGCCACGGCGCCGACAACCAGTCCAGCAGCGACACCCCCTCACGCGGATCGAAACCCAGCCGCTCCACCAGCCACGACCCCAGCTCCGTCACCGCCACCCCGGGCTGCACGCTGCCGTGATAGCCGAACACGGTCGGAAAACCGCCGAACCGCTCCGGCAGACCCGCCACCACCTTCGCCCGCACCTCGGGCGCCATCCCGGGCGCCACGAACACCAGCACCCGCGGCCCCCAGTCATGATCGGCCGAGCGGGCCGTGTCGAACTCCAGCACCTCCGACCCCGGCCCGATCAACGCCGCACTGTGCGCGACCCCGGACACCAAAGGCGCCACCACCTCGCCGTAGAAGGCGCGGGACAACTCGATACCTGGTACAAAATCGGACATCACGCCGTCAACTCTGCCCCAGCGCCGCCCGAACCTCACCCGATTTTCCCGGCGCCCACCCGGGAGTCAGCCAGGGGGTCAGCCGGCCACGTGAGAGGCCATCACCCGCCGGCGCCGGTAGCCGATCCGCTCATAGAGCGTGACGGCCGCCACGTTGCCGTCGTCGACCATCAGCGCCGCCCGCCCGTAGGCGGCCAGCAACTCCGCCGACGCCCACCGGCACACCCGATCGGCCAGCCCACGCCCCCGCATGCCCGCCTTCGTCGCCACCCCGGCCAGCAGCCCCACGCTGGGCGCCGGCCAGGCATCGGCCGCCACCGCCGCCAGCTCGCCGCCGACGCGCACCCCGGCCCACCGCCGCACCCCGGCGATGCCGGGCACCGCGTACGAGTCGGGCGCATCAGCCGCCAGCAGCGCCGCGACCTCGTCCTCGGCCTCCGGCTCCAGCCAGCCCACCCCGCCGGGAGCGGGGCCGTCCAGCGCCGGCAGGCTCATCCAGGAGAACGTCCCGGACTCGCGCAGGCCGTCGAGCTTGGCCGTCACCTCGCGTACCAGCTCCAGCTCCCCGAACGGCCGGTAGGAGGGCCCCAGCTCGGCCAGCGCGTACCCGACCAGCTCCACCGCGTCCGAGGCCGCACCCCACACGCCCAGCCGGTCGCGGCGCGAGGCCCCGGGACCGGCGGCCACCACCGCCCCGCCCAGCGCCCACGCCCGCGCGCCGCCGCGCAGCCCCTGCGCCACCCACACCAGCAGGTCGTCGTCACCGCACGCGGCGCGCACCTCGGCGTCGTCGCGTAACTCCCGTATCGCCACAGCTCGTTACAGGATGGCGCCGGGCCGGTAGGCCGCCGCCTCCGGGTGCGCCGTCACGACCTCGCCCACCTGCCGGGCGACGGCCTCCACCTGATCGGCGGCCGCGCCGGTGAACGACACCTGGTCGGCCAGCAGCGCCTCCAAGTGGGCCCGGTCCAGCGGGAAGCGGGTGTCGGCCGCCAGCTGGTCGAGCAGCTCGTTGCCGGCGCCGCGCGAGCGCATCGCCAGCGCCGCCCCGACCGCGTGCTCCTTGATCACCTCGTGCGCGCTCTCCCGGCCCACCCCGGCCCGCACCGCCGCCATGAGCATCTTCGTCGTGGCCAGGAACGGCAGGTAGCGGTCCAGCTCGGCGGCGATGACCGCCGGGAAGGCGCCGAACTCGTCCAGCACCGTCAGCATCGTCTCCACCAGCCCGTCGAAGGCGAAGAACGCATCCGGCAGCGCCACCCGGCGCACCACCGAGCACGACACGTCGCCCTCGTTCCACTGGTCACCCGCCAGCTCGCCCGCCATCGAGGCGTAACCCCGCAGCACCACGGCCAGGCCGTTGACGCGCTCGCAGGAGCGGGTGTTCATCTTGTGGGGCATCGCCGACGAGCCGACCTGCCCCTCCTTGAACCCCTCGGTGACCAGTTCGTGCCCGGCCATCAGCCGGATCGTCTTGGCCAGCGACGACGGCGCCGCCGCCAGCTGCACCAGCGCCGTCACCACCTCGAAGTCCAGCGAACGCGGATAAACCTGCCCCACGCTGGTGAAGCGGTGCGCGAACCCCAGGTGCGCGGCCACCTTCTCCTCCAGCTCGGCCAGCTTGCCCAGGTCGCCGCCCAGAAGATCGAGCATGTCCTGCGCGGTGCCCACCGGCCCCTTGATCCCGCGCAGCGGGTAACGGCCGATCAGCTCCTCCAGCCGCCGGTAGGCCACCAGCAGCTCGTCGGCCGCCGACGCGAAACGCTTGCCCAGCGTGGTCGCCTGCGCCGCCACGTTGTGCGAACGCCCGGCGACCACCGTGGCCTTGTGCTCCTCGGCCAGCGACGCCAGGCGCCCCAGCAGCGCCACCACCCGGTCACGCATCAGCAGCAGGCTGTCACGGATCTGCAACTGCTCGACGTTCTCGGTCAGGTCACGCGAGGTCATCCCCTTGTGCACCTGCTCGTGCCCGGCCAGCGCGTTGAACTCCTCGATGCGCGCCTTCACGTCGTGCCGCGTCACCCGCTCACGCGCCGCGATCGACTCGACGTCGACCTGCTCGACCACCTTCTCGTAGTCGTCGACCGCGCCCTGCGGGACCGTCACCCCCAGCTCGGCCTGCGCCCGCAACACCGCCAGCCACAACCGCCGCTCAGCGATGATCTTGTACTCGGGGGACCACAGGCGGGCCAGGTCCGGCGAGGCATAACGCGAGGCCAGGACATTCGGGATACGCGGCTTGGACGTCACGTCGGACAAGTCTATTCACACGCCCGCGCCCGCACGGCACCAGGCCACGCGAGCGCCGCGATCACGCCCTGACTAGAAGGCGCCGACGTAGGCCGCCAGGTGCTCACCGGTGAGGGTGGAGCGGGCCGCGACGAGATCGGCGGGCGTGCCCTCGAACACGATCCGGCCGCCGTCGTGACCGGCGCCCGGGCCGAGATCGATGATCCAGTCGGCGTGCGCCATGACCGCCTGGTGGTGCTCGATGACGATGACCGACTTGCCGGAGTCGACCAGCCGGTCCAGCAGGCCGAGCAACTGCTCGACGTCCGCCAGGTGCAGGCCCGTCGTCGGCTCGTCCAGGACGTACACGCCGCCCTTGTCGGCCATGCGGGTGGCCAGCTTGAGCCGCTGCCGCTCGCCGCCGGACAGCGTGGTGAGCGGCTGGCCGAGGCTCACATAGCCGAGCCCGACATCGGCGAGCCGGCCGAGGATGGCGTGCGCGGCCGGCGTACGCGCCTCACCGGCGCCGAAGAACTCCTCGGCCTCGGCCACCGGCATCGCCAGCACCTCACTGATGTCACGGCCGCCGAGGCGGTGCTCCAGCACCGAGGCCTGGAACCGCTTGCCGTCACACTCCTCGCACACCGTGGAGACGCCCGCCATCATCGCCAGGTCGGTGAAGATGACGCCGGCGCCGTTGCAGGCGGGGCAGGCGCCCTCGGAGTTGGCGCTGAACAGCGCCGGCTTCACCCCGTTGGCCTTCGCGAACGCCTTGCGGATCGGGTCGAGCAGGCCGGTGTAGGTCGCCGGGTTGCTGCGCCGCGAGCCGCGGATCGCACCCTGGTCGATCGACACCACGCCCGCGCCGGCCGGGATCGACCCGTGCACCAGCGAGCTCTTGCCGGAGCCGGCGACACCGGTGACGACGGCCAGCACCCCGAGGGGGATGTCGACGTCGACCTCGCGCAGGTTGTTCGCGCTCGCGCCGCGGATCTCCAGCGTGCCGGTGGGCTTGCGCACGCTCTCCTTGAGGGCGGCCCGGTCGTCGAGGTGGCGGCCGGTGACGGTGCCGCTGGCCCGCAGCCCCTCGACGGTGCCCTCGAAGCAGACGGTGCCACCCGCCGTACCGGCGCCGGGGCCCAGGTCGACGACGTGGTCGGCGATCGCGATCGCCTCCGGCTTGTGCTCCACGACGAGCACCGTGTTGCCCTTGTCGCGCAGCCGGCGCAGCAGGTCGTTCATCCGCTGGATGTCGTGGGGGTGCAGGCCGATGGTGGGCTCGTCGAAGACGTAGGTGGTGTCGGTGAGCGAGGAGCCGAGGTGGCGGATCATCTTGACCCGCTGCGCCTCGCCGCCCGACAGCGTGCCCGCCGGCCGCTCCAGCGACAGGTAGCCCAGCCCGATCTCCACGAACGACTCCAGCGTGCGCAGCAGCATCGCCAGCAGCGGCGCCACCGACGGCTCCTCGAGGCCGCGGATCCATTCGGCCAGGTCGCTGATCTGCATCCGGCACGCGTCGGCGATGTTGACGCCGTCGATCCGCGAGGAGCGGGCCGCCTCGCTGAGCCGGGTGCCGTCGCACTCGGGGCAGGTGGTGAAGGTCACCGCCCGGTCCACGAACTCCCGGATGTGCGGCTGCATCGCCTCCCGGTCCTTGGACAGGAACGACTTCTGGATCTTGGGGATCAGCCCCTCGAAGGTGAGGTTCACGCCCTCGACCTTCACCTTGGTCGGCTCCCGGTAGAGGAAGTCCTGCATCTCCTTCTTGGTGAAGTCGCGGATCGGCTTGTCCGGGTCGAGCAGGCCGGACTCGGCGTAGACCCGCACGGTGAAGAAGCTGTCGGACTTCCAGCCCGGGATGGTGAACGCGCCCTCGGCCAGCGACTTGGAGTCGTCGTAGAGCTGGGTGAGGTCGATGTCGGAGACCGCGCCCCGGCCTTCGCAGCGCGTGCACATGCCGCCGGTGCGGGTGAAGGTCTGCACCTCCGTCTTCTTGGCGCCGCGCTCGACGGTGATCGCGCCGCTCGCCCGTACCGAGGGGACGTTGAAGGAGAAGGCGTTGGGCGAGCCGATGTGCGGCCGCCCGAGCCGGCTGAACAGGATACGCAGCATCGCGTTGGCGTCGGTGGCGGTGCCGACCGTGGAGCGGGGGTCGGCGCCCATGCGCTGCTGGTCGACGATGATCGCGGTGGTCAGCCCGTCCAGCACGTCGACCTCGGGCCGCGCCAGCGTCGGCATGAAGCCCTGCACGAACGTGCTGTACGTTTCGTTGATCATCCGCTGCGACTCCGCGGCGATCGTGTTGAACACCAGCGAGCTCTTGCCCGAGCCGGAGACCCCCGTGAACACCGTCAGCCGGCGCTTCGGGATCTCGATGCTGACGTCCTTGAGGTTGTTCTCGCGTGCGCCGTGCACGCGGATCAGATCGTGGCTGTCGGCAACGTGCGGCGCAGGCGACTGCGGGTCCGTCCTCGTGGCCTTGCTCATCGTCTCTCCATCTGTTGGGCAGGACCGCCTGGCTCGATCCGACCAGTTTCGAGCATTATGTCTGGCTTTTTTGGTGTCAGTACGGTGAGCGGGGATCCCCGCTCACTGATCCTGAAGCAGCCCCAGCACGTTGCCATCGGGGTCGGTCACGGTGGCCACCAGACGGCCGCCGCCGACGTCGCGCACAGGGTCCTTCACGGTGGCACCGGCAGCGGTCACCTCGGCCAGCTTCGCCTCGATGTCCGGCACGTGCCAGTAGGCCACCGGCGAGGTCATCGCCTGCGGTCCACCCGCCGGCACGAGCCCAATGTGCTGGCCCGCGGCCTCGAAACCGACGTAGTAGGGCCCGTCGGCCACCGGCTCGACGCCCAGCAGCGCCGCGTACACCGCCTTGGCCTTCGCCAGGTCCGCCACCGGGTGCAGCACCGTCTTGATCCCCTGGGTGGAAGAGTCGCTCATGGTTCACTCCTGTTCGAAAAGGTGAGGTCTGTGCTGGTCACGCTAGCCGCACCGTACCGATGCGCGCTTCTCCATTCCTGACCGGTCGCGCCCGGATCCTGTGAGAAACTGACCAGGTGAGACGGCAGGACCTCGACGATCTCGTCCGGCTGCGGCGGGCCCGCGACCGGATGGACCGCGACTACGCCGAGCCCCTCGACGTCCCGGCGCTGGCGCGTGACGCCCTGATGTCGTCGGGCCACTTCTCCCGCAGCTTCCGCGCCGCCTTCGGCGAGACGCCCTACAGCTACCTGATGACCCGCCGCATCGAGCGCGCCAAGGCACTGCTGCGGCGCGGCGACCTCTCCGTCACCGAGGTCTGCTTCGCGGTCGGCTGTACGTCACTCGGGTCGTTCAGCACCCGCTTCACCCAGCTGGTCGGCGAGAGCCCCAGCGCCTACCGGGCCCGCGACCACGACCACGCCGCCGACATCCCCGCCTGCATGGCCAAGATCTACACGCGACCGGTCAGGAACGGAGAAGCGGGCCCGTCCGCCCGCCCATAGGCTGAAGCGCATGGACATCAAGCTCTCCACCTGCTTCATCGCCGTCGACGACCACGACAAGGCGCTCGCCTTCTACCGAGACGTCCTCGGTCTTGAGGTACGCAACGACGTCGGATACGAGGGAATGCGCTGGGTGACCATCGGGTCACCCTCCCAGCCGGACGTGGACATCGTCCTCGAACCACCACTCGCCGACCCCAACGCCTCGCCGGCCGACAAACAGGCCATGGCCGAACTGATGGCCAAAGGCCTGCTGCGCGGCATCATCTTCACCACAGACGACTGCGACGCCACCTTCGAGCGCATCAGCGCCGCGGGCGGCGAAGTGCTGCAGGAGCCGATGGACCAGTTCTACGGCGTCCGCGACTGCGCCTTCCGCGACCCCGCCGGCAACATGCTGCGCTTCAACCAGACCCTCGCCAAGTAAGCCCCGCGGAGCAGCACAGCCGTCCCATGGCGGAGCTTTTGGGGGTTGTTCTTGCGAGGTCGGTTGCCCACAGTCCCACGCCCTTTACAATGTAGATTCGTAAGCTGGGGCGCATGATAAGTGCATGACGAGCGACGACACCCCCCTGGACGGGGCCGCCGCATGGCGGGCCCTGACGCCGCTGATGGACCTGATGACCCCGATGGCACTCCGGGTGGCCGTGACCCTGCGGCTGCCCGACCTGGTGGACGAGCACGGCTCCGACCTCGACGACCTGGCCGCCCGCGCCGGCGCCGATCCCGACGCGCTGGGCCGGGTGCTGCGCCACCTCGTCGGCCGCGGCGTGTTCACCGAGCCCCGGCCCGGCACGTTCGCGGTGAACGCGACCGCCGCCCTGCTGCGCCGCGACCACCCGTCCGCGGCGTGGCGGTGGCTGGACCTGGACGGGTTCGGCGGCCGGATGGACCTGGCCTTCACCGGCCTGCAGGACACGGTGCGGACCGGCCTGCCCGCCTGGCCGGCGGTGTTCGGGGCGCCGTTCTGGGACCACCTCGACGCCGACCCCGAGCTGAGCGCGTCCTTCGACGCGACGATGGCGGTCAACGCCGCGGGCCGCGAGCTGGCGGAGGGCTACGACTGGCCGGCTCTGAGCCGGGTGGCCGACGTCGGCGGCGGCACCGGCAGGCTGCTGGCCGAACTGCTGCTGCGCCACGACGGCCTGCGCGGTCTGCTGATCGACCTGCCGGACACCGTCTCACGCGGACAGCGCTACCTGGCCGAGCACGGGCTGGCGGACCGGTGCGAGACGGTCGGGCGCAGCTTCTTCGACGAACTGCCCACCGGAGCCGACGCGTACGTGCTCAACCGGGTGCTGCACGACTGGGCCGACGCCGAGGCGACCGCCATCCTGCGCCGCTGCGCCGGCGCCGCGGGCCCGCACGGAAGGGTGCTGATCCTCGAGTCGCCCAGCACCTCGGAGGTCGATCCGGCCATGTTCGCGGAGATGAACCTGCGGATGCTGGTCCTGACCGGCGGCCGGGAACGGACCGTCGACGACTACCGGACGCTGGCCGCGGCCGCCGAACTGCGGGTCGCCGCCGTGCACGACATCCCACCGTGGCACACCGTCATCGAGTGCGTCCCCGCCACCTGACGATCCTCGCGCGCGGCCCGGATTGTCGGTGGCCTGTGCCAGAGTGGGCACCATGCTCGCGATCACGGTGCAGACGGAGAACGGACAGCGGCACATCCGGGCCACCGCGCAGGAGCTTGCCGACCTCGTCGGCTAGGCCGGCGCGGAAGCCGCCGGGCCCCTTGGCGGCGGCGGGTTCAGGCGCGCTTCGGTTCGTAGTGCAGCGCGGTGATCCCGCAGGCGAACGGCCGGGCCGCGACCAGGAACAGCCGCTTGTAGTCGCCGGCGTCGCCGAACACCGGCATCCCGGCGCCGATGGCGACCGGGTTGACGAACAGGTGGAGCTCGTCGAGCAGCCCCTGGGCGATCAGGCTCGACACGAGCGTGCCGCCACCGTAGGCGATCATGTCGCCGCCCGGCCGGGCCTTGAGCCCGTTGACGATCTCGGCGAGGTCGCCGCCCGCGACCACGGCGTTCTCCCAGGGCGACGCGGTGAGGGTGTTGGAGATGACGACCTTGGGCGTGTCGTTCATCTTGTCGATGGACTTCTGGTCCTCACCCTCGGGCCCGGCCGCCCACGCTGGGATGAACCCCTCGGCGAGCCTGCGGCCCAGCACGATGCAGTCGGCGGGGTCGGTGAGCGCGTCGATGTAGGCGTTGATGTCGTCGGTCCACGGGAAGTTCAGCCAGTCCATCTCGCCCTTCGGGCCGGCCATGTAGCCGTCGACGGTCATCTGGACCTGGAGTTTGAACGTGCGCACGAGGTGCTTCCTTCCGGGCCGAGGGGTGGTGATCCAGAGCGTAGCGGCGCGCCCGTACGACCCGCTCGAGATTCCCTCCGCTCAGACCAGGCACCCGTCCTGGCCGTGGCCGTGGAGCCCGGCCGCGCTCTCCACGATGCGCCGGTAGTCGGGGCACTGGGTGAAGTCGTCGGCCGTGCACCGCATGAGGTGCTCGATCAGCGCCTTGGACGCCGCGAGCTCCCGCTGACGTTCCTCTAGCTCGGCGTGATGGCGCTGGAGGAACGCCTGGCGTTCGGCCAGGCCGTAGGCGCCGAGCATCTCCCGGATCTGCTCCAGGCTCATCCCGCCCGCCTTCGCACGGATGATCGTCAGGACGCGGATGACATGGTCGCGGGTGTAGCGGCGGCGGCCGCTCACCCGGGCGGCCGGAGTCAGCAGGCCCATCGCCTCCCAGTGACGCAGGACATGCGGCGCGAGATCGAACCGCTCGGCCAGCTCTCCGATCTGCATGAACTCGCTTGACCTCATGTCGACATTAACTTGCAGAGTCGTCTCCACGTCAAGCGATCATCGCTTTTGGCCCGGCAGCACCTCCATCATGCCGCCCAGAGCATAACGCCATAGCAATATTAATCTTAGACAAGATAACTCCAGAGCCATAGCGTCGGAGGTGTGAGAAGCCAAGATTCCGCCGCAAAGGGAAGGGCTGGGATAGCGATGCCCACGCAACGCGAGATAGATGAAGCCAAGATCCGCCAGCTGGTCGGCAAGATCGTCGAAGGGCTCCAAGGCAAGGATCTCGAGGGCCTGAAGCGGCTTTACGCAACGGACATCGTGTCCTTCGACATCGAGCCGCCGCTCCAGCATGTGGGGATCGAGGCGAAGCTCAAGAACTGGGCACCCGTGTTCACGTTCTTCGAGCGTGTGACTTATGAGGTTCGCGACCTGACGCTCACCGTGGGCGATGACGTGGCGTTCGGGCACGCGTTCGCTCGTCTCAGCGGCACGCTGAAGAACGGGACGGCGACGAGCGGTATGTGGGTCAGGGTCACGTACTGCCTCCAGAAGATCGACGGCACCTGGTTGATCGTGCACGACCAGGTCTCGGTGCCGCTCGACATCTCCAGCGGCAAAGGCGTTGTCGATCTCGAGCCCTGATCCTGCCGCCCCACTCCCGCCTGCGCCGCGTCGCCGCGGCACCCCGTCCATGGAGGAAAGCCATGATCCCCGTCCCCGCGACCGTCGAGATCCCGGGTTATCTGGTCGGCACCTGGAAAGCCGACCCGGTGCACTCCGAGATCGCTTTCACCGTCCGTCATCTCATGATCAGCAAGACGCGTGGCCGGTTCACCACCTACGACGTCACGATCGTTACAAGCGAGGACCTGCTGGACTCGTCGGTGACCGCGACGATCGACCTCGCGTCCATCGACACCGGCCACGAAATGCGTGACAACCACCTGCGCACCGCCGACTACCTCGAGATCGACAAGTACCCGACGATGAGCTACCGCTCGACCGGCATCCGCCAGACCCACGACGGATGGGCCATCGACGGTGAGCTGACGTTGCACGGCGTCACGCGGCAGGTACCGCTGGCCGTCGAGGTGAACGGGTTCGGCTCGGACCAGTGGGGCGCACAGCGGGCCGGCTTCTCCGCGACCGCGGAGATCAACCGGCGCGACTTCGGCATTGACATCAGTACCCCGATGGAGGCCGGTGGCGTCGTGGTCGGCGACAAGGTGTCGATCAGCCTCGAGGTCCAGGCCGTTCTCCAGAAGTGACCCGGCCCGGACGGGCGGCCCGCAAGCCCCCCATCCACCGATCGCGTGGGGTCCCGATTCCGCGGTTCGACCGAGCGGGATCGGGACACCGCCCCTGTGGTTCAGCGCCTCGTCGAGCTCAGGAGGATTGCCATGAGCACTGATCCCGGCATCGTCATCATCGGAGCGAGCCTGGCCGGCGCGAAGGCCGCCCAGGCCCTGCGACTCGACCACGGCTACGACGGGCCGATCACCCTCGTCGGCGACGAACCCCACCTGCCCTACCAACGCCCCGCCCTGTCCAAGGGCTACCTCCTGGGCACC
Source organism: Nonomuraea sp. NPDC051941 (assembly GCF_044593615.1). Lineage (NCBI taxonomy): Bacteria > Bacillati > Actinomycetota > Actinomycetes > Streptosporangiales > Streptosporangiaceae > Nonomuraea > Nonomuraea sp. NPDC051941. Next base: position 139,354 of record NZ_JBIUCF010000010.1, on the reverse strand, counting down.
ACCGGGCCCGCTGACCTCGACGTCCTGAAGCCGCAGTTCTACGCCGACCAGGACGTCACTCTGGCACTCGGCGCCCCCGCCACCGCCCTCGACCTGGACGCCCGGCGGGTACGGCTGGGCGACGGCACGGAGTTCCCCTTCGCCCGGGTGCTGATCGCCACCGGCGCCCGCCCGCGCCGCCTCAAGGCGCCGGGCGCCGATCTCGACGGCGTCTACTACCTGCGCAACCGCGACGACAGCGAACGCCTGGCCACGGCCCTGCGCGCGGCCGGCAATGTCGTCGTCATCGGCGCCGGCTGGCTCGGCTCCGAACTCGCGGCCGCCAGTCGTACCTTCGCCAACCACACCACCGTCATCGACCCCCTGCCCACACCGCTCTACCCCGTGCTGGGCGACCGGATCGGGGGCCTCATCGCCCGCCGGCACCGCGACCATGGCGTGAACCTGCTCCTCGGCGACGGCGTCGAGGCCATCCTCGGCACGCGCTCGGTCGAAGCCGTCCAGACCATCACCGGACGGACGATCCCCGCCGACCTCGTCATCGTCGGCGTCGGCGCCACCCCCAACACCGAACTCGCCCAGGCAGCGGGACTGCACGTCGACGGCGGCATCCTCACCGACGAGCACCTGCGCACCTCGCACCCGGCCGCCGTGGCCGCCGGCGACGTCGCCCGCCACCAGCACCCGCGCTACCTGAACCCCGTACGGATCGAACACTGGGACAACGCCGTGATCCACGGCACCGCCGCCGCGGCCACCATGGTCGGCAAGCCCTCGACCATCGGCCACGTCCCCTACTTCTTCTCCACCCAGTACGGTTCCACCCTCGAATACCTCGGACTCCCCACGACCTGGGACCGCATCATCACCCGCAGCGAGCACGCCACACACGGATTCACCGCGTTCTGGCTCGACCGCCGCATCCCCGTGGCCGCCCTGACCATCGACAACCGGGGCGCCGCCGACCACCTGCGCACCCTCATCGCCACCGGGCACCCCGCCGACCCGCAACAGCTCGCCGACCCCGACACCCCCTTGCTGGACCTCCTGCCAAACGCGCCGAGCCGTATCTCGTGAGACCCTTTCGTACGACAGGCCAAAGGGGCCGAATCAGGCCAGGACGGCGCGAGTACCAGGCTGCTCTCTCGGCCGCGAGCCCCGTGGGCGGCTACCGACGGCGGAGGGCTGGTCGTCACCGCGCACCGCCCGATCGAAGCGGCGAGCGGATCACGCCTCACATCGTCGACGTCGCCGGCCGGACCCCCTTAGCGCTTCTCCTGTGGTTCGCCGGTGATCCAGTTCCAGTTGGCGATCGTGGTGCGCATCAGGCGGGCGGCGGTGGACAGGTGGCTGCCGGCGCCCCAGTACAGGGTGACCGTGCGTCGGCAGTCAGGGCTGTCGACAGGGACCCAGGCGGCCGGGACCCGCGTGGAGCCGGTCCGGGCGAAGGCGGGGACGAGACCGATGCCGAGCCCAGCGCTGATCAGGGCCGCGATGGCGCTGAGCTCGTCGACCTCGCAGACGATCTTCGGGGTATGGTCTCGTGCGGCGAAGAGCCGGTCCAGGAGCCGGCGTTGCCAGTGCCCTTTGCGGGCGCTGACGAAGGGCTGGCCGGTGAGCTCGTCGATGCTCACCGACGTACGGCTCGCCAGCGGATGGCCGAGCGGCGTGGCTACACCGACCGCCTCATCGAGCAGTTGGACCGCCTCCAGGCCCTCAGCGGAAATCGGCTGGGAGGCGACGCACAGGTCAACGTCCTGGGCCCGCAGGTGACGGCCCATCTCCTCGGCCGCCATCCAGCGGAGTTCGACCTCGATGGTCGGGTGAGCTCGTTTGAAGGCCGCCAGCGGCCCGGTGAGCGTGAGGAAGGTCTCCGACGCGAGTCGTACGGTGCCCACACCCTCGCTGACGGCCTCGGCGACGGCTCGCCGCCCCGCATCCAGCTCACCCAGGGAGCGTTCGACGTAATCGCGGAAGAGCTTGCCCGCGTCATTCAGCCGCAGCCGGCCGCTCCGGTCGAACAGCGGTGTGCGCAGCTCGCTCTCCAGCCGGGCGATGGTACGGCTCAGCGACGGCTGGGCGACGCGAAGCTCCTCGGCCGCGCCGCTGAGGTGTTCCAGCCGCGCCACCACCAGGAACTGCCTGAGCGAGTTCAACTCCATCATGTCTCCAGGTACATAGCACTTCGGCGATATTAACCATAGTCAAGATAGCCTGTGAGCCATAGTGTCTGGATCTGTTCGCACATCGAGTGGGGAGGATCCCTCACGGGACAAGCACTGGCTGTCTGGCACACCTGAGGCATGCGGGCGAATGCCTCAGGATCGGTGCGACATGCCACGGGTCGGATGAGACCGAACACATACCGATCACGGTAGCCGGACGGAGCGCAGATGTGACAGGTCATTCGCGCTGCTGAGCCGCCTCGAGCCCGGCAGTCCGTACGTCCTGCTCGCCGCGGGGATCGGCGTGCTGGGGGCCGGCTTCGGGCTGCTCATGCAGAACCTGGTCGCGCTGATGATCCTGCTGCCCTCGCCCCGCGGTCAGGCGCTCAGCGAGTCGAGCAGCCGCAGGCGCTCGGCCGAGTCGGTCCCGGGCGCCGCGCCGAGGAAGATGATCCGCTGGCCGGGGTCGTCGGGCACGCGCATGGTCTCCTCGTTGAGCTCCAGCGGCCCGACGAGAGGATGGTTGATCCGCCGTACCGAGTAGGTGCACTCGGCGACCCGCTGGCCGCCCCAGACGCGGGTGAAGTCGGGGCTCTTGATGCTCAGCTCGCCGATCAACGCGGCCAGCAGGGGATCGTCCGGCATGTCGCCGGTGGCCATGCGCAGGTAGGCGGCGACCTCGCCGGCGTGCGTCTCCCAGTCGGGATACAGGTCGCGCATGGCCGGGTCGAGGAACATCGTCTTGGCCAGGTTCACCCGCTGACCGGGGTTCAGGCCGTACAGCGCGTAGCCGAGCCGGTTGCCGCCGAGCAGGTCGAAGTACCTGCCGAGGATGATCGCCGCCTGGTCGGCGACCCCCTCCACCAGCGCCACCACCGACGGACGCAGCCGCTCGGGGCCGTAGGGACGGCGCGCCACCTGCACCTGTTCGGGACGGGCGAGCCGCACCAGGTGCATGCGCTCATCGGCGGTCAGCTGGAAGGCGTTGCCCAGCGCCTCCAGCACCGAGTCCGACATCTGATGGCTCTCGCCCTGCTCCAGGCGCGTGTAGTAGTTCACGCTGATCCCGGCCAGCTGCGCCACCTCGTCGCGGCGCAGGCCCGGCACCCGGCGCGCCGTGCCGTAGGTCGGCACGCCGCCGGCCTCGGGCGTCAACGCGGCACGGCGGGCGCGAAGGAACTCCCCCAACTGCTCTCCCATGCCCCCATTGTCGCCACATCCGCCGGCCGCTCCCATCCCCTGGCATGGGTACCCAGGACAGGGACAGGCGCCCGCGCGAGAACGCCGCCAAGGTGAAGGCATGACCGACAAGAAGATCATCGCTGTGGTCGGGGCCACCGGAGCGCAGGGCGGCGGACTGGTCCGCGCCATCCTCGCCGACCCCGACGGACCGTTCACCGTCCGCGCCCTCACCCGCGACACCGCCTCCCCGCAGGCCCGCGCCCTGGCCGAGCAGGGCGCCGAGGTCGTGTACGCCGACCTCGACGACGAGGACAGCGCGCATCACGCCTTCGCCGGGGCCTGGGGCGCCTACGTCGTGACCAACTTCTGGGCCCGGCGCACCCCCGAGCAGGAGGCCGCCCGCGATGCCGCCCGCATGGAGATCGACCAGGCGCACGCGGCCGCCCGCGCCGCCAAGGCCGCCGCGCTCAGGCACGTCGTGTGGTCCACGCTCGAGGACACCCGGCCGCACTTCGCCCACCTGGGCCGCCGGGTGCCGACGCTGCTCGGGGAGTACGCGGTGCCGCACTTCGACGCCAAGGCCGAGGCCAACGCGGCCTTCACCGGTCTCGGCGTGCCGACCACGTTCCTGCAGACCACCTTCTACTACGAGGCCTTCCTTCAGGGACAGGGCCCGCACCGCGACGCGAGCGGCCGCCTCGTGCTGACCCTGCCCATGGCGGGCAACCCGATGTCCATGATCGCCCCCGAGGACATCGGCCGCACCGCACTCGGCATCTTCCGGCGGGGCCCGGAGTTCGTCGGCCGCACCGTGAGCATCGCCGGGGAGCACGCCGACGGCAAGGAGCTCGCGGAGAAGTTCACCACGTTGCTCGGCGAGCCGGTGACCTACGCGCCGCTGACCTACGACCAGATGCGGGCCGCCGGATTCCCCGGCGCCGTCGAGATCGGCAACATGTTCGAGTTCTACTCCGAGGCGTCCGCCTACTTCACCGGCATACGCGACCTCGGCCTGGTACGCGAGCTCAACCCCCGGCTGCGCTCCCTCGACGACTGGCTGAACGAGCACCGCGACGAGATCACGGCCGCCATCTGACGGCCGCGGCCTACGATCACACTCCGTCTCCGGCGACCGGACGCCCCCGGAAGATCCGCCAGATCAACCACGCCTGCAGCAGACCGGCGCCGGCCAGGACCACGGTGAGCAGCACCGGGTTCGCGATCTGAGGCGGCACCAGGTCCCATCCCCACCAGATCAGCCAGCCGAGGGGGAAGGTGACGCCGACGAGCGCGACGCCGCTCAGCAGGATCGGATCCCGCACCGTCAGCAGGATCACCAGCGAGACCACGCCGAGAACCAGCACCAGAGCGGCGTAGACGACGGCGAGCACAGCCGCGACCTTGCCGTTCCTGTAACGGCGCATCCGACCACGTCCTTCACGGGAGACGACGGCGTCCACCCACGATCCTTTCACGGACGCCCGGCCACGACCCTCCTCGACGCCTCGAGCGCAGGGGCGGTGTCGCGCCCGCAGCTTCTCCCACGGCATGTCGAGGGCGAACCCGACCGCGTGGCCGAGCGCCGTCGCCTGCCCGGCCACGCCCGACCCTCGGTGGCGGTGTCGTCGTCCGTACTCCACCCGCCGTAGCCGCACCGCCCTATACCCCCGGGGGAGTATAGGGCGGTGACGTCACCGGGACGACGACACCGCCACGCCCGGACCGCGATGCTCGACACCTCACCCGGAAGAAAGGCATCGCTTCATGTCATCGACCCTGGTACGGCACATCACCCCCGTCCTCCCGCACCGCGCCCGCGGCGTGGTGGCCGAGGTGTACGCGCAGGTCAACGCCGAGTTCAGCAGCATCGGACCGGCCGTGATGATGATGTCGCCCTCCCCCGAGCTCATGGCCGCGGGCTGGTCGCTCATGCGCGAGAGCCAACTGGCCGGCGACGTCCCTGCACTGGAGAAGGCCGTCGTGGCGCTGGGCGCGGCGCAGGCCAACGACCTCGACTACGACATCCAGGCGTTCCTGTCGGTGCTGCGCCTCCTGGGCGAGCCGCACCTGGCCGAGGCCGTCGAACGCGGCGACCCGCCCGCCGACGCCAGGCTCGCCGCCCTGCTGGACTGGGCCGCCTCCACCGGAGTGGCCGCCCGGGAGCCGCAACGGCCGCCGTTCCCCGCCGGACCCGAAGCCGCCGAATTCCTCGGCACGCTCCTGTTCACGCACTTCGTCGACCGGGTCGCGGCCGCCATGCTGCCCGCCGGGCTGACCCCCGGAACCTTGGCCCCCGACGACGAACCGCCCTTCGACGGCGCCCCCGTCCTGCGCCCGCTCGACCAGGACCTGCGCCCCGGCGCCACGCTCCCCCTGCTGGACGGGCTGCCCACCGCGCCACCCCCGCCGTGGGCGGCCGACCACCCGATCGGCGCCGCGTACGCCGCCCTCACCGCCACCGCCGCCCAGGGCGCCGGCCTGCTCACCCCTGAGGCCGCGGACGTGACGGCCGAGGTGATCGCCGAGCACCGGGGCCGCCTGCTGCCGGTCGGCGACCGGCTCGACCGGCCGCTGGCGGGCCTGACACCGGACGAGCGGGTGGGGGCGCGGGTCGCGGTCCTCGCCGGCCTAGCGCCGCACGCCATCACCGACGAGCACGTCGCCGCCTGGCGCGCCACCGACCGCCGCTTCAGCGACCACTGCACCGTCTTCCTGCTCGCCTACGGCGCCATGACCGCCGTCACCCACATCGAAGCCGACATCACCACCTGACCCCGTACGGGACGGGCTGACCAGCGCAACCCCGCCTGCGCTCCCGCACCAGGGACGGCCCCTCCGGCACGACCTGCCACACCACGCAGGCGATACCGGGGCCGGCCGTCCCCACCGGGACCGCCACACCGCAGACGGTCCTCTCTCACCGGCGGCGCGGCACGAACGGCGGTAACCCCGCCACGTCCACATCCGCGTCCGGCCACCGCCGCCGCAGCGCCTCGCCCACCCGCCAGCCCCACCCGGCCAGCCCCAGCAGCACGCCGAACGACTCCGCCACCCGAGCCGCCGCCTCCACCGTCGCCACCAGTTGCACCCGGCTGTCGTCACCCGCCGCCCGCCCATCCACCTGCGACAACCGCTGCAACCGCAGCAACACGTAGGAGAAGCACGCCGCCGCCAGCCCGAACCCGAACCGCCGATCATCCTCCGCCTCCGGCACCCCCACGGCCAGAGCCCGCCGATACGCCTCCCCCATCCCCCCGTCCACCGACAGCCACGCGGGACCCGGAACGTACAGGCAGACCGCGTCATGCAGCGCATGCGTGAACCCGGCGAACTCGAAATCGATCACCCGCGCGTCCGGCGCCCCCGACGCCCGCACCAGAACGTTGTTCGCCTCCGGATCCCCGTTGCTCAACGCCAGAAACGGCCCCGGATCCCCCAGCTCCTCCAGCACCACCGCCAGCTCCCGCTCAGCACCACCGGCGACCTCCACCCCCAAGGCCGCGACCTGCAGCCGCCCCTCCTCCCGGAACCCCGCGAACCTCCCCGCGCAGTCCGCCACCCGATCGACCGCCCCCAGAGCCGCCCTGCGCGCGTAATAGACCTCAGCCCGGCCGGCGGTCACGGCGTTGAGCTCACCGCGCACCCGGGCGAACGCCGCCAGCCGCTCCCCGTGCGCCGCCGCCCCGTCCGCCCGCAGCAGGCCGTCCAACGGCACCCGCGGCGCCAGATCCTCCAGCACCACCAGCCCCGCCGCCGGATCCGCGGCCACCACCCTCGGCGCCAGCCGCACTCCGAGATCCTCGGACAGGAACCCCAAGGCGGCCTCCTCGCTCGGCAGCCGCCACGACTCCGAACGGTCGGGACCGGGCCCATGAGGCCGCATCCACTTCACGATCACCGAGCCGTGCGAGCCGCTCAGCTCCGCCCGCGCGACCGCCCAGGGCTCCAGCCGCCGCCACCCGACGACGGTGGCAGGCGACAGCAGCTTCCCGACTTTGCTGATAAGGGTGTTTTCCGTGGGATCGAGGATGATCATCAGCCCGGCGCCTTTACAAAGTAGATTTCTTAGGAAGGGCGACCAGGTGCTGCAGCCGCCGCGCCTCCTGGACCAGCCTGCTCGACCCCTTGCGGGCCGCCACCGCCGCCACGTCCGGCAGCTCGGCCCGTACGCCGGCGATCCTGGCCGCCCGGGCCCCCGCCGCCAGGAGGTCGGCCGCGCCCGCGCGGGGCCGTTCGCCCTCCTGGGGCAGCAGCCCGGGCAGGAGCCGCACGACCACCTCCCACACCGCCTCGTGCGCCCCGGCCTGCGTGGCGTCGTCGAGCACCGACACCACCCGGTTGAGCTTGAGGAACCCCTCGGCGACCAGCTTGGTGAGCGTCTCCCCCAGCGCCTGTGCCGGCACCCGGCCGCGGGCGGCCAGCGTCAGGAGGGCGTCGGTGGCCGCGGCGCGGTCGGCGGCGTTCTCGTGGCCCATGCCGCAGGCGAGCGCGTGCGCCACGGCGCTGCCGAGCGGCCCGTCGGCGTGGGCCAGGCCGACCAGCGACTGCGTCTGCGCCTCGCTGGAGTCGATGCAGATCGACATCATCCAGACCATGTGCGCGGCCACGATCTCCGGGTGCGAGGGCATGGCGAGCGGCCACCATTCGAGCGTGAACGCGTAGCCGGCCTCCGGCCGGTAGAGCGGGCGGAGCTCCTCGGGAAGATCGTCCGGCACGTCCAGCACGGGGCGCAGGGCGGGCATACCCGACAGGTAGTAGCCGTTGCGCTCGGTGCGCAGGTGGACCGTCACCCGCGGATCGGGGGCCCCGCCGTCGCGCATCCAGGCGGCGCACGCGCGGCCCGCCTCGGAGGTCAGCCGCCGCGCCCGCCGCACGCACGCGTCGGGCAGGTCGCGGGGCAGCCGCAGCAGGGCCTGGACCAGGTCGCCGGGCAGTGCCCGCGCCCCGGCGGCCTCCAGCAGCTCGAGGCGGTCGAGCAGCACCCCGGGATCGACGTGGCCGCTGCCCTCCGTGGGCGTGGCCAGCAGGACCGGGTAGCCGTCGCCCTCCTCGAACGAGCGCGCGAGCTCGGCCGCGCGGCCGAAGTAGAGCTGCTTGAACCCGCCCAGGGTCGGCGGCTGCCGGATGGCGTCCTTGGGCAGCGCATCCCCGGCCCCGGGCGCGGCGAACGCCAGGAACGCCCGGCGCACGGCATGGACCGGGTCCTCGCGGTTGTGACCGAAGAAGATCGAATCGAACGGCTCCAGCCAGGGACGTAACGCCTCGCGCAGCGCGTCGGGCGCCCGATGCGACCACTCGACCAGCCCGGCCAGCAGGCGTTCGTACGTGTGCGGATCCACCTCGGGGACGCTCACCGCGCGTACGAGCTGGTCCGGCGAGGCGTACGGCGGCGGCAACGCCGGCCCCTGCCCCACCGCCGGCAGCGGCGTGACGATCACCTCCTCGGCGGCGATGTCACCCCCGTACGCCGCCGAGACCCGCTCCAGCAACTCCTCGGGCAGCCCGGCCGCCGCCTGCCGCACCGCCTCCCGGCCGGCCTCCCCCGCCCGCGGGGCCAGCTTGACGGCCAGCCGCACGGCCCGCTCCTGCAACGCCAGCGTGTCCTGCGCGAAGATCAGGGACATGGCGGCCAGCACGACGTCCGCGCGGCGGGCGTCACGCAGCACGGCGTCGCCCGCCCACGACAGGGCCGCGCGCAGCAGCTTCTTCTCCGGCCGGAACGCCAGCGCCTCCATCGCCTCGGCGAACAGCTCCTCCTCCAGCCGCCCCGCCTCCTCCAGCCGCCGCAGCTGGGCCAGGGCCAGGTCGGCCACCGCCACCGGCCCGGCGGGCAGCAGCCGGGTGTAGTCTCTGGCCCGCTCGGCGGACTCGTCGATGTCGAGGTCGAGCCGATCGTGCAGGACGGCCAGGGCGCTCAGCGCCGACGGCCCGTCACGCAGCAGCCGCCCCACGATGCCGTCGATGACCGGTTTGCGCTCCAGCAGGCCGTCCTCGACGAGCCGGGAGACGGTCCCCACCTGCGCGGGAAGGGCCTCGCCCAGGCCGTCGATCTCGAAGAGCCGCGGCGCGAACGCGGTGAACAGCGGATCGGTGGCCGCCGTCCCCGGGTGGAGCGCGCGTAACCAGCCCACCATGAACGCGTCGCCGTCCGGCGGCTCGATCCCGGTCTCGCGCACGAGCGCCGCGGCCACCTCCCAGTAGCGCATGTCGTTGAGGCGCAGGCGGGCGGCGACGCGGCGGGCCACGTCGGCCCGCCACTCGGCCGGCCGCTGCCGCAGCAGCAGGATCACGCGCTCGTCGTCGCTCTCGACCCACTGGAACTCGCGTCTGAACAGCCACGCCGTGACGGCCGCCGCGCCGCCCAGGCACGCCACGCCCGCCAGCCGCAACGGCCTGAGCTGGTGCCGCCAGGACCACCAATCCTCCACCCGCAGCCCCGACAGGTGGCGCGGCAGCTGCGCCGCCACCGCCTTGCGATCGTCGGCGTCCAGCTCCAGGAGCAGGCGGAAGACGCGGGCCACGTCACCGCCCTTGGCCGGCTTCAGCAGGCGCTCCCACGCGCTCATCCGGCCACCTCCGATGCGGACCGGGAAGAACCGGCGCATGACCACACCTCCGCTGCGTCAACCATGACGGTGACCCTAGCGATCACCCACGACAATCTCGGGCCCCCCGCGTCGACCAGCCCTTCGACGGGGTCAGAGGCTGGATCGGGTCGGCTCGCCCACGGCCGCGCGCTCCCGCTCCGGCTCGGGGGCGACGGGGGCCCTCATGAACGCCGCGGCGAGGGCCGTGGCGGCCAGCAGCACGAGACCGAGCCCGAACGCCGGCACCGCCGCGGCGTTCGCGTCCGAGCCGGCGGCCAGGCCGTGCAGGAAGACGCTGCCGAGCAGCGCGACCCCCAGCGTGCCGCCGAACTGCTGGACGGCGTTGAGCAGACCGGCCGCCGACCCGACCTGATGGGGGTGCAGGCGCGCCAGGGCGGCGGTGAAGAACGGGACGGTGACCATGCCGTTCCCGGCCCCGCACACCGCCAGCGCCACGAGCAGCGGCCACGAGTACGCGCCCGCGTAGGCGGCCAGAGCCCCGAGGACCCCGGCGAACAGGACGGCGAGCCCGGCGAACATGACCCGTGACAGGCGGCGCGGCGTCATCCGCGCGCCCACGATCCCGGAGGAGATCGCCAGCCCGGCCGACCACGGGAGCAGGGTCAGCCCGGCGGTCAGGACGTCGCGGCCCAGGCCGAGCTGCACCTGCAGCACGACGACCAGCATCAGCCCGTTGGTCACCGCGAACAGCAGCGTCGAGGTCGCCAGCGCGGCCGGGAAGACCCGCTCGCCGAACAGGCTCGGCTCGACCAGCGGAGCACGCCCGCGCCGGGCCCGGCGACGCTGATGGAGCCCGAACGCCACCAGGACGAGGACCCCGGCGACGAGCAGGACCGCGCCCCACCCCGGCCGGACGGCGTCGCCGCCCTCGATGAGCGGGTAGACCACCAGCCCGGCCCCCAGCACCGCCAGCCCGGTCCCGGCCAGGTCCAGGCGGGGCGGCCGCGCGGCCCGGTCCTCGCGGAGCAAGGGGCCGACGGCGAGCACGGCCACGGCGAGGGGCACGTTGACCAGGAACGCCGCCCGCCACGACGAGCCGAACAGGTCGGCGTGGGTGAGGACGGCCCCGAGTATCGGCCCGAAGATCACCGACAGACCCATGACGGGCCCGATGGTGCTCATCGCCCTGGCCAGCTCGGCTCCGGCGAACATGGAGCGGATCAACCCGATCGTCTGCGGGATGATCAAGGCGGCGGCCGTGCCCTGGAGCGCCCGCGCCCCGATCAGCACGCCCGCGCCGGGCGCCAGCGCGCAGCACAACGACGCCAGCGTGAACCCCGCGATCCCGATCAGGAACACCCGCTTGCGGCCGATCATGTCCCCCAACCGGCCACCCAAGATCAGGAACGCCGCGAACGGCAGCGTGTGGGCCGAGCTGAACCACTGGATGGCGGACTCGGAGCCGCCGAGCCCGGCGCGGATCACCGGCGCCGCGACCTGCACGATCGTCGAGTCCAGCACGTTCATCGCCTCAGCGGTCAGCAGCGCGCCCAGCACGACCCACCGCCACCGGTAGGCCACCGTCGGATCCTCCCGAACCGGCATGTCCCAGTCCCCCTCAGTCGTACGGATGACTTCCGCGACCAAGGCTGCGGCCACCGGCATCGGCGATTCCACAATGCCCGAGATGTTCGGGCAATTTTTCCACGAAGCCGGATCTCATGCATGATTTGCTCATGCTCGACGATCTGGACCGCGGTTTGATCCATGCCCTGCACATCGACGGGCGGGCGCCGTTCAGCGGCATCGCCCGGGCGCTCGGCGTGTCCACCCAGACCGTGGCCCGCCGCTACCAGCGGCTGCGCGCGAACGCCTCCCTGCGCGTCGTCGGGCTGCCCGACCCGTCCCGGGTGCAGCACAGCCAGTGGGTGGTCCGCCTCACCACCAGCCCGGTCGCGACCCGTACCCTCGCCCAGGCCCTGGCCCGGCGGCCCGACACGTCATGGATCAAGCTGCTGTCCGGCGGCACCGAGATCTTCGCCATGGTCCACGTCCCGCACGGAGTGGACGACCCGCCCTCGATGCTGCTGCACGACCTGCCCAGAAAGGCGGGGATCACCTCGGTCTCCGCCCAGTACCTGCTCCACCCCTACCGGGGCGGGCCCACCGCGTGGCAGGGCATCGCCCAGACCCTCGACGAGGGACAGCAGCGGCAGCTCAGGCCGGCCGCGGCTGACGTGCCCGCCGCGCCGTCGGGCCGGCCGTCACTGGACCGCGCCGACCAGGCCCTGCTGGATGCCCTGCGCCACGACGGCCGGGCCGGCTACGCCGACCTCGCCAGGAGCACAGGCTGGTCCGAGGCCACGGTGGCGCGGCGCCTGGCCGACCTGCGCGCCCACGGCACGATCTTCTTCGACCTCGAGATCGACCCCGTCCCCCTCGGCGTCGCGACCCAGGCGCTGCTCTGGATGGCGATCGCGCCGGCGCACCTCGACCAGGTCGCCACCGCCCTGGCGGGCCACGACGAGCTCGCCGCCGTCGCCCACACCACCGGCCCCACCAACCTGCTGGCCCACGCGCTGTGCTCCGGCACCGATCACCTGCACCGCTACATCACCCACCGGCTGGGGGCGTTGCCCGAGATCCGCACCATCGAGACCGCCCCCGTCCTGCAGACCGTCAAGCACGCCGGACCGCTCCGGCCCGGCGTCTGACCCTCACGAGCCGGCCACGCCGATCAGCCTGGCCGCCGCCGCCCTGGCGCGCAGCATCGCCGTACGGTCGTCGTCGACCACCACGCGCGCGTTGGCGCCGTCGATGAGCAGCAGCAACGCGTCGCCCACCTCTTCGGGCCGCGCCAGGCCCGCCTGCCCGGCCAGCGTGGCGAGCGTCCCGCGCAGCCACGACTTGTAGGCCGAGATCACCGCCCGCGCCGGATGCCCGGGATCGGGCAGCTCGACCGCCGCGTTGGTGAACGGGCACCCGCGAAAGCCCTCGCGGCCGTGTCCCTCGGCCAGCCAGTCGAAGACCGCCAGCACCGCCTGCCCGCCCTGGACGTCGCTGCCGGCCAGGTACGCGCTCAGGGCTACCTGCCGGGCGGCGCTGCGGCGGGCGAGGACCGCGGCCACGAGGTTCTCCTTGGACCCGAACTGGGCGTACAGGGTCGGCTTGGACACCCCAGCCCGCTCCACCAGCGTGTCGACGCCGGTCGCCCGGATGCCCTCGGCATAGAAGACCTCGGTCGCCACCTCCAGCAACCGCTGCCCGCCCGGACTGAGCCGCCGATCCTCCATCCGCTCATACTTACAGGTCAGTAAAGCCCGCGGCAACACCGGCGGCCCGGACGGCGCGGCCGCCCACCGCCCGCAGGTACGCCAGCAGCTCCGGCGGCTCGTGCACCTCGAACTCGCAGCCGAGCATGAGCAGCCGCGCGGCCAGCCACTCCAGGGTGTCGGCGTGCCCGCGCAGCTCGCAGCTGTGCCCGTCGAGGGGCCGGACGTCGCCCGGAGCGGCGCCGAGCCGCTCGATCGCCTCCTCGGCCGGCAGGCGCAGGGTGGCCCGCACCTCGTAGGTGGGGGCGAGCGAGTAGATCTTACGGGTGATGAAGGCGGCCGCGTCCGGCTCGGGCGGTTCGCGGGGCGCGAACCGGACGCCGGTCGGCCGCGGGGCGCTGAGCCGGTCGACGCGGAAGATCCGCCAGTCGTCGCGGTCGTTGTCGTACGCGAGCAGATACCAGCGGCGCCCGCCGGCCACCAGGCGGTAGGGCTCGACCAGTCGGCTGGACCGGCTGCCGTCGTTCGCCTGGTAGTCGAAGCGCAGGCGTTCGCGGTTGGCGGCCGTCCAGGCGAGCACCGCCAGGTTCTGCGGATCGACGCTCGGCCCGTTCGCGGCCGTCATCGACACCGTGGCGGCCCCGAGCGCGCCGACGCGCTGCCGCAGCCGCGCCGGCAGCACCTGCTCCAGCTTGGCCAGAGCGCGCACGGAGGCCTCCTCCATGCCGTCCACCGGCTGCCCGGCCGCCATGCGCAGGCCCACGGCGATGGCCACCGCCTCCTCGTCGTCCAGCAGCAGCGGCGGCATGGCCTTGCCGGCGATGAGCCGGTAGCCGCCCGCCGCCCCCATCGTCGCCTGCACCGGGTAGCCGAGCTCGCGCAGGCGGTCGATGTCGCGGCGGACCGTGCGAGGGCTGACCTCCAGCCGCTCGGCCAGCTCACTGCCGGGCCATTCGCGCGGGGTCTGCAGCAACGACAGCAGCGCGAGCAGCCGTGCGGGGGTGTCGCTCATGACTCCAAGTATGGGCGTCATGTAGGACATGGATCGACCTAGATGGCTCCTACCGTCGGCACGTCATCACGACCGCAGGAGGACAATCATGGGCACCGAGATCCGCCCTTTTCACATCGACATCCCCCAGGCCGACCTGGACGACCTGAACGACCGGCTGGCCCGTACCCGGTGGTCCCGGCAACTGCCGGGTGAGGGCTGGAGCCGCGGCGTGCCCGCCACCCACCTCGAGGAGCTGGCCGCCTACTGGCGCGACGGCTACGACTGGCGCCGGCACGAGGCGCGGCTGAACGGGTTCCCGCAGTTCATGACGGAGATCGACGGCCAGGACATCCACTTCCTGCACGTGCGCTCCGCCGAGCCGGACGCCCTGCCGCTCATCCTCACGCACGGCTGGCCGAACTCCTTCGTGGAGTTCGCCGACCTGATCGAGCTTCTCACCGACCCCCGCGCGCACGGCGGCGACCCCGCCCAGGCGTTCCACGTCGTCGTGCCGTCGCTGCCCGGGTTCGGGTTCTCCGCGCCGCCGCGCGAGACGGGATGGGACGTCACGCGCGTGGCGCGGATCTGGGCGGAGCTGATGCGCCGCCTCGGGTACGACCGCTACGGCACCCAGGGCGGCGATTACGGCGCGTACGTCGCCCCGGAGGTCGCCACGACCGACCCGGAGCACGTGATCGGCGTCTACGTCATCAGCGGGCTCGGCTTCCCCACTCAGGACGACGTCCCGGAGATGACCGAGGACGAGCGGGCGGCGTTCGCGCGGCTGCAGGAGCAGGACTGGATGAACGGCGTGGACCACCATGGGCTGCTGCGCGCGGCGCCGGCGACCTTCGCCTACGGCTGGCACGACTCCCCGGTCGCGGCGCTGGCCTGGATGACGCACAAGTTCAAGGAGTTCACCGTCGCGGCCAAGACGCCGGAGGAGGTGATCGACCGCGACCTCCTCCTGACGAACGTGAGCCTCTACTGGCTCACCGGAACCTTCGGCACCTCGTCCTGGCCTTACTACGAGAGCACGGGCTTCGGCTGGCCGAAGGGGCAGACGGCGGCGCCGACCGGCGTCTACAGCGGGCCACCCGGAATCCGGCGGCTCGCCGAGCGGCACAACACCATCCTGCACTGGCCCGAGGACAACACGGCCGGACACCACTTCGTCGCCATGGAGCAGCCCGGCCGCCTCGCGGCCGACCTGCGCGCGTTCTTCGCCAAGGTCCGCTGACCTTTCCTGGTGCGGCCGTGCCGGTGACGCGGCCGCACCGGGGTCAGAGCAGTTCGACGTAGCCCTCGGTGCCGTTGACGCGGATGAGCCGGCCGTCCTCGATGCGCCGGGTGGCGTTCTCCACGCCGACGACCGCGGGCAGGCCGTACTCCCTGGCGACCACGGCGCCGTGGGTCATCACCCCGCCGACCTCCATCACGACGCCCTTGACCGAGACGAACAGCGGCGACCAGCTCGGGTCGGTGTAGACGGTGACGAGGATGTCGCCCTCCTCGACGTCCGCCTCGTCCATGCTCAGCACGATGCGGGCGCGCCCCTCGACCACGCCCGACGAGACGGCGATGCCCGCCATTGCGCCTTCGGGCAGGGCGCCGGTGTCGTACTCGCCGGAGATCACCTCGCCCTCGGAGGTGATGACGCGCGGCGGCGTCAGCTTCCGGTCCTCCTCGAACGCCTCCCGCCGCCCGTCGACGAGCGCGGGGTCGATCCTCCCGCTCCGCACGACCTCCCTGAACTCCTCCAGCGACAGGAAGTACACGTCCTGCGGCTCCCTGATCACCCCGCGGGCGACGAGCTCGGCGGCCTCGGCGAGCAGCGCCCGCTTGTACAGCTCGTAGCGCTGGAGCAGGGCGTGCTTGGAGTACTCGCGGTAGCCGATGAAGTGGCGGATGAGGCTCATCTGCCGGGCCGCCTTCTTCGCCTTCCGCTCACCGCCCGGCAGCGCCCTGAGGCGTTCCAGCAGGCCGGCGATGGTGCTCTCGGCCTCGGCGCGGCCGCGTTCGACCTTGCGGGCGCGCTCGCCGGGCGCGAAGTTGCGGACGTTGCTCAGCAGGAGCGGGACGAGCTGGGTGGGGTCCTCGCTCCACCGGGTCCGGGTGACGTCGATGTCGCCCGAGCAGTGCATCCCGTACGTGCGCAGGTAGCCCTCGAGGGCGCGGCGGGCCTCGGGACCGCCCTCCAGGCCGTCGAGCCCGGAGAGGAGCGTGTCCCGGCCGGCGCGTTCGAGGTGCTCCACCACCGCCGGGTACGGGCGGACGGCGTCCGCGACGTCCAGCAGGTCGAGGCCCATGGCGGCCACCACGTTGTGGTCGGCGGACTGGGCGATGGCGTCGGCGGCGTTCTGCACGCCGAGCCAGGCTTTCATGCGCTTGTTGACCCAGTTCACCGCCTGGATGCCGACGAAGGCCGCCGCCACGCTGCGCGGGTCGAAGGTGAGCCGGGCCAGCACGTCGTGGTCGTCCAGGATGTACGCGAACAGCTCGTCCCCCGACTTGCCCGCGATGCCGCGGCGCAGCTCCTCAACCGTCCGCTCGTTCTCGGCGATCAGCTCGGGCACGGCCTCGGTGTCGTCCTTGCCGGACATCTTCAGATATTGGCGGGCCATCGGCAGCAGCCCGCCCTCGCCGAAGTCCAGCATCGAGGTCTTGCCGTGGGCCAGGTCGCGCACGAAGTCCTTCCTGGTCAGGACCTGGCGCAGGGCGTTGGCCATGAGGACGTCCACCTGGCCGAGGCTCTTGAGCGTGACCGCGCGCGCCCACGACGAGGACAGCTCGGGCGAGACGTCCTTGTAGAACCGGCTGCCGGACACCGTCCCCGCCGAGCGGCCCAGCCGGTCGTGCAGGAGCGCGAACAGCGACAGGCCCAGGGGCTTGAAGGCGTCGGTCATCATCTGGCGGTGGCCGTACGACATGAAGACGTGGTTCTTGCCGTCGGCCGTCCCGGGCACCGGGTAGAGGGTGGTGATCGGGCGGCTCTGCAGGATCTGGAACTCGCCGTCGGCCAGGCCCCACTCGATGTCCTGCGGGCGGCCGAAGTGGCTCTCGATGCGGCGGCCGAGGCGTTCGAGGCGGAGGATCTGCTCGTCGCTCAGGGTCTGCACGTGCCGGCGCGCGGGCTCGATCTCCCGCTCCTCCGTGCCGCCGTCCGGGGACGGGCGCAGCTCGATGTCCTGGGTGACGACGTTGCGCGCGGTGATCTCGCCCGCGCGTACGCGGTAGTTGTCGGCGTTCGCCACGCCCGACACGAACGCCTCCCCGAGGCCGAACCCGGCGTCGATCGAGACCACCTTCCGGTTGCACGTCACCGGGTCGGCGGTGAACATGATGCCCGCCGCCTCAGGGAAGACCATCTGCTGCACGACCACGGACACGCGCACCGCGCGGTGCTCGAAGCCGCTCTTGATCCGGTACGCCACCGCCCGGTCGGTGAACAGCGACGCCCAGCAGCGCCGCACGCTCGCGAGCACCGCAGGGGCTCCGCTGACATTCAGGTACGTGTCCTGCTGCCCGGCGAACGAGCTGGACGCCAGGTCCTCGGCGGTGGCGCTGGAGCGCACCGCGCAGGGCACGTCGCCGAGCTCCCCGAGGCGGCGCAGAATGTCGTCCTCGATCTCGGCCGGTACGGGCAGCGTCTCGACGGCCTCCCGCAGGCGGGCGGACGCCTCGGCGATCCCGGCACGGTCGTCCGCGCGCAGCCCGGAGAGCCCGTCGATCAGCGCGGCGGTCGTCGCGTCCGACTCGACGACCGCGCGGTAGGCCTCGGTGGTGACGCAGAAGCCCGGCGGCACCCGCACCCCCTCGACGGCGGACAGCTCGCCGAGGTTGGCCCCCTTGCCGCCGACCAGGGGGAGAAGCGTCTTGTCGATGTCGTGGAAGCCGAGCACGTAGGCACCCATGGCGTGTTCCCGTCTGCCTGTCATGGCCAATTAGGATACAGAGCTGCCCTGTATCTTAATCCTCCGCGACCGCGGCGGGACCTCCGGGGTGACTCAGGTACGCGTCGAGCCCGGCGGCGCCGGTCAGCATGGCGCGGCCACGGGCCGTCAGCCGGGTCTGCCAGTCGCGCAGGGTCGCCTCCAGGGGCGCGATCCCCCCGGCGGAGCGCACCTGGGCGAGCAGCGGGGCGATCTGCTCGAGCAGGTAGCCGCCGCGTCGGAGCTGGTGGGCCAGCCGGGCGTCGCGCACGTCGGCGGCCGTGTAGACGCGGTAGCCGGTTTGAGGGTCGCGGCTCGGGTTGACCAGCCCGGCGCGCTCCCACTTGCGCAGCGTCGCGGGCCTGATGCCGAGCCTCCTGGCCAGCGGGCCGATGAAGGTGACGCCGCCGGGCCCGGACCGCTCCACCGGCGCCGGCGCTCCGGGCCTCTCCTCCGCCGTCAGGTCGCGCAGCGCCCGCTCCACGGCCTGCAGCGTACGGCGGTCGTCGAGCAGCTGCGCGTGGCTCTCGTCGATGAGCCGCAGAGCCTCCTCGACCGCGCCTCCGTTCACCTCGCGCATGATCGAGGTGGCCGTCTGGTGGCCGTGGCCGGGGATGAGGGCGAGGAAGGCACGCAGGGCCTCCCGGTGGACGGGGGTATAGGTGCGGTAGCCGTGGGGAGTGCGCGCAGCCGGCGGGAGGATGCCCGCCTCTTCGTAGTTGCGGATCGCCTGCGTGGACAGGCCGTGCTCGCGCGCCAGATCCACGGGCCGGAGTCGCTCGCGGGGCATGGGCAAAGTTTACACAGAAGGTTCAACGATACGGTTGAAGGCATGGAATCCGCGATCCTTGACTCCGGCTGGCCCTTCGAGGGCGCCGCGATCACGAAGCTGCTCAGGTCGTTCCCGGCCCCGCCGCGCCTGCTCGGCCTCGGCGAGCCCACGCACGGCGAGGAGGCGTTCCTCCGGCAGCGCAACGAGGCCTTCCGCCACCTCGTGGAGCACGAGGGCCATCGGTCGATCGCGATCGAGAGCGACTGCCTCGCGGCGCTGGTCGTGGACGCGTACGTCACGGAGGGCGTGGGGACGCTCGACGACGTCATGCGGCGCGGCTTCAGTCACGGGCTCGGCGGCTCGGCCGCCGACCGGGAGCTCGTGAGCTGGATGCGGGAGCACAACCGGCACCGGCCCGCGGCCGAGCGGATCCGCTTCTTCGGCTTCGACGGGCCGCTCGAGCTGGCCGGGCCCGGCAGCCCCCGTCCGGCCCTCGCCGGGCTGCACAGCTATCTCGCCGCCCACCTCGACGTGCCGTCCTTCGACACCCCCTTCGACGCCGTCGACCGGCTGCTCGGCGCCGACTCCCGGTGGACGAACCCCGCCGCCACCATGGACCCCGCGCAGTCCGTCGGCCGCTCGCCCGACGCCGCCGAGCTGCGCCTCATGGCGGACGACCTCGTGGCCCTGCTCACGGCGGAGTCACCGCGCCTGATCGCCGCGACCTCGCGGGAGGCGTGGTGGCGGGCCTGCCTGTTCGGGCGTACGGCCACGGGCCTGCTCCGCTACCACGCGGGGATGGCGGACACGTCGCCGGCCAGGGTCATGCGCCTCATGGGACTGCGGGACACGATGATGGCCGAGAACCTCCTGGCGATCGCACCCCGCTACGGCCCGGCGCTGGTCCACGCCCACAACCGGCACCTCCAGCGGGACAGGAGCGTCTGGCAGACGGAGGGCTGGCAGGGCGGCGACCTGCTGCTGGAGTGGTGGAGCGCCGGCTCGATCGTCGCGGCGCAGCTGGGCGACGCGTACGCCTTCATCGCCTCGACCGCGGGCGGCGCGGCGACCCCGCCGGACACCCTGGAAGGCGTCCTGCACGCCGCCCTGCCGCACGGCGGTTACCTCATCGCCTCCGAACACCTGGCCGGGGCGCTGGAGGGCATCGAGCTGACTCCCCAGACCGACACGAGCTCCGGCTACTTCGCCCTGGACCCCGGCCAGGTGCACACGACCGACGGCATCCTCTTCCTCAAGAACATCCCGCCGACCGGGTAAAGACGCCTTTCCGAGGAACCTACTGCTGTCCCGGCCGCCGCGCCGGGTCAGGGGCGGGCCCGGCGGTGCCGTCGGCGAAGCGGGACGGCCGGAACGGCGCCAGCAACGCCGACTCCTCGCCGTACACCTCCCCCGCCACCTCCCCCATGAGCAGCGGCGCCAGCGTGACCCCGCTGTGCGTGGCCACCGTGTACACGCGCCGCTCCGCGTCCGCGAAACCCGCCACCGTGAGCCCGTCCCCCGGCATCGCCCGCCGGCCGACCACCGCCCGCTCCACCGTGGCCCCGTCCACGGCCCGCAGCACGCGCGCCATCAGGGCCAGGATCGAGTCCTGGACGTCGCCGGGCACCGGGACCGCCGGGTCCGCCCGCCCGTCCAGCGGCAGCGACTGCAGCAGCAGCCGCCCGCCCCCGTCCGGCCGCAGGTTGAGCCCGTCGGAGTGGAGCACGCGGGACAGGCGGGCGGGCACCGGGGTCGTGGTGACGAGGAAACCGTTGGTGACCGCACCGGACACCGCCGGGTCGAGCATGGGCACCTCGGCCCCGGCCAGCGCCGCCACCCCCTGCGTCCAGCGTCCGGCGCAGGTGACCACCACGTCGCCGTCGAAGGCCCGCCCGTCGGCCGCCGTCACCTCGACGCCCGACGACGAGGTCTCGATCGCGGTCACCTCGGCCCCGCACGCGAGCGCGGCCCCGGCGTCGCGGGCCTCGCCGAGCAGGCTCCCGAGCAGGCGCAGCGGGTGCACGTGCGCCTCCTCGGGGAAGAACACGTACTCGGTGCCGGGAGGCGGCGGCACCAGGTCGGGCTCCAGGGTCAAGGCGCGCGCGGCGGTGATCCGCTCGACCGGGTAGCCCATGCCGGCCAGCCGCTGTACGCGGGCCTCCAGGCGTTCCTTGTGCTCGTCGGAGACCGCGCACTCGAGGTTGCCCGTGGGGAAGAACCAGTCGCCGGGGAGCCGGTGGTGCGCCCGGACCGCGGCGTGGTTGAGGTCGAAGTACTCCTTGGGCGTCTTGTCGTTGGCATTGACCCACGCCAGGGACGTGGAGGTCGTACCGGATCCCGGAGTACGCGCCTCCAGGACGGTGACCTGCGCGCCGCGCCGGGTGAGTCCCGCCGCGACCGCCGCTCCTACTACCCCCGCACCGATGACGACGACTCGCACGCTGACTCCTTCCACTTCCGCTCAGAGGTCAATTGTGACCGTCCGTGCTCTCTCAGCCGGCGTGAAGGACCCGAAAGCGATCCGGTTCCGCCGGATCGCGATCAACGACCTGGACCGGCGTCCAGGCCCACTGCCAGACGCTGATGCCCGGCGTGCGGGAGAACCGGATCTGCCCGCGGGTGCCTTCGACTGCGACGCGCGGCCAGGATCCGGCGGTGCGCGCCCGGTCCGCGCCGTACGTACGCAGCATCTCGGCCAGGACCGTGATGGTGTCGTAGCCCTCGAAGGCGACGAAGGAGGGCGCTTCGGCCAGTCGCTCGCGCAGGGCCGTCTCGACTCGCGTACCGAGTGGGCCGAGGTGCTCGGGCAGGTAGCGCAGGAACGGGATCGCGGCGCCGTCGCCGCCCAGCGACCTCGCCCATCCGGCGAACTCCGGTTGCCCGGCCGGAGCACCGATCATGATCTCGGTGAGGCGCCGGTCGCGGCGGACGGACTTGACGATCGGCACCGCCGGCTCCGGGTGGCCGACCAGAAGAAGGAGGGCTGTCGCGCGATTGCCGGCGAGTTCGTCGCACACGGCTGCGGGGGTGAGCGCGCGCATGTCGAGCTCGATGACGGTGCCGCCGCGTGGAGCGAGGTGGTCCCGCAGGATGCGGGTCCCCGATGCCCAGTAGACGCTCGGGTCGGCTGCTACGGCGATGCGGCTGTGGCCGGCGCCGAGGAGGAAGTCCGCGTAGATCTGCCAGCCGTGGGACTGCGCCGGGGCCAGGCGCGCGACCCATCGCGTCGGCTGTTCGGTGAGCGTGTCGAGAACCGCCGACGAGCAGAGGAACGGCAGGCCGAGGGTGTCGGCCCGGGCGGCGGCGGCGCGAGCGACGACGCTGTGATACTCCCCCGCCAAGGCGGCCACGCCCAGGCTGGCCAGTTCGTCCACGGCCGCCGCGGCCTTCTGCGGATCAGCCGCGGTGTCTCGGACCACCAGCTCGAGCGGGCTTCCGGCGATCCCGCCGGCGTCGTTGACCTCGCGAACGGCCAGCTCGAGTCCGGCGAGCAAGTGCCGGCCCGCCTCGACCCAGCCCGGCCGGGTCAGCGGAACGAGAGCGCCGATCTGGACGGGTGATCCGTCGGCCCGCTCCGCTCCAGGTGGCGATGGGCTGCTGGTCATGCGGGGCCCACCCCGAACATCGCGTGCTCGGCGTGGTCGAGCGCCAGCCGTACCGCCCCGAGCGCGACGGACTCGCCGCCCAGCTCCGAGCTCTCCACGCGTACGGGGAACAGGCAGAGCTCGGCGAGTTCCTCGCGCAGGGGCGCGGCCAGCAGCTCGCCCGCGCCCGACAGGCCGCCGCCCAGGACGACCAGTTCCGGGTCCATCGTGAGCACGGCGGCGCCGACGCCCTTGGCGAGGTCGCGGGCGAAGGCGCGGACGATGGCCGCGGCCTCCGCGTCGCCCTCCCGCACGGCCTCGAACACCCGCTTGGCCGCCTCCCCGGAGGGTGCGTCCCCGCCGTAGGCGAGGAATCGGTCGAACGCGGTGTACCACCCGAAGGCGCGCATGACGCCGATCTCCCCCGCCGCGCCGTTGCGGCCCGCGTGCAGCTTGCCGCCGATGAGCAGGCCCGCCGCGACGCTGCGCCCGGCCAATAGGCAGATCACGTCCTTGGCACCGACGGCGGCGCCGCACCAGTGCTCGGCCAGCGCGGCCAGGTTGGTGTCGTTGCCCACCAGGACCGGGCCGTCCGCGAGGCCGTCGAGCGCGGCGGGCAGGTCGACGCCCGCCCAGCCGGGCAGCCGGTCGCTGATCAGTATCCGGCCGTCGGCGGGGTCGACCACGCCCGTCGTGGCCACCCCCAGCGCGCGTACCTGGCCGGGCTCGACGCCGACCGCGCGGAGCGTCCTGCGCACCACCGACCTGGCCGCCGCGATCCTGTCGGCGGTGCCGGTCTCGGGGGTGACGACCGTGCGCCTGCGGTCGACGATGCGCCCCTTGAGGTCGGCGGTGAGCGCCAGGACCTTGTGCGGGCCGATGTCGAGGCCGACGACGTGGCCGGCCTCCGCGCGGAAGCGGTAGCGCTTGGCCGGCCGGCCGACCGGGCGCGGATCCCCGACCTTGATGCCGACCTCCTCGACGAGCTCGTCGAGCCCGGCGATGACGTCCTCGACGGTCGCCCGGGAGATGGAGGTGGTCTTCACGAGCTGCGTCAGGGTCAGCTCGTCCGCGGCGTGCAGCGTGCGCAGCACGGCGGCGGCGTTGAGGCGGCGCAGGAGCGCCGGATCCTGTCCGGTCAAGGTCACGATCCGATGGTAGGGCATTGCGAATTATTTGAGGAACTACTAAAAATAAGACCACCCGCCGCGCGGTGCCGCCGGTCGGCCACCCCCTAGAGAGGACCCCAGGTGAACAAGGCCATCGTGCTGGCCACCGCTGCCCTGACACTCGCCGCGTGCGCGCCGGCAGGGTCACAGCAGCCAGTGGCGAACGGCAGGAAGGAGATCTCCTTCCTGGTGTTCGAGACGCCCAACCTGACGCCGGAGTACTGGGACGCGGCCATCAAGCGCGTCACCGACAAGCACCCCGACATCGCGGTGAAGAAGCTCGTGGCGCCGAGCGCGGGCGAGCGCAACGCGTACGCCAAGCAGCTGCTCGCCTCGGGTCAGCTACCCGACGTCATGCAGGCCATCGCGCCCAGCGGGCTCGCGGAGAGCGGCAACCTGTACGCCTGGAGCGAGGAGGAGCTGAAGAACTACGCCCACCCGCGCTCCAACCCGCTGGGCGGCAAGATCTACCAGCTCCCCTACAACTCCCAGCCGACCCCGCTGGTCTACTACAACAAGAAGCTCTTCGCCGAGGCCGGCGTCGACGCGCCGCCGAAGACCTACGCGGAGCTGCTCGACATCTCGGCCAGGCTCAAGGCCAAGGGAATCAACCCGTTCGTGGTGGGCGGCGGCGGCAAGGACGCGTTCGCGGCCGGCTACATCTGGATCGCGCTCGTCGGCGCCGACGTCTACGCCCGGCAGCCGGACTTCCTGGTCAAGCGGCGCGCCGGGCAGGTCAGGTTCGGCGACCCGGCCTTCGTCAAGGCGACCCAGAAGTTCGCCGACCTGGTCGGGAAGGGGTACGTCGACAAGGCCGGGCTGTCGCGCGACTACCCGTCGACCGAGAAGGCGTTCCTGGACGGCAAGGGCGCGATGTACCCGATGGGGTCCTGGTTCGCCGCCGCAGCCGACGCAGGGGCCGACGCCGGCAAGCCGCCCTTCGAGATCGGCGTCTTCGCCTGGCCCACCGACGACGGCCAGGTGGTGGTGCCCTCGTACACGGGCGGCGGCCCCATCGTGAACGCCAGATCCAAGAACCTCGAGGCGGCCAGGACGTTCGCGCTGGAGTTCAATCAGGACGCCGCCAACAACGACGTGCTCGTCAGGAGCGACGCGGCCATCATCGCGATCAACGGCTATCAGCCGCCGCCGATGGGCCCGGTCTACAACGCCACGCTCGAGGTGTTCAAGGCGGGTAAGGCGGTCAACGCCTTCACGGTCGAGACCGGCGACGACTCCCTGCTGCCGGGCGTGGGCGACAAGGTGTTCGCGCTGGCCCAGGAGATCATCGCGGGCAAGACCGACGGCGCCGCGGCGGCGAAGGCGCTGGACGCGGAATGGGTCAAGGCGGGCGGCCGGTAGATGTTCCTCGACAAGCGGGCCGCCGCGCGCACCGCGGCCGTCACCTGGCAGCGGCTGACGTACCTGCTGAGCTTCGTCGCCCCGGGCGTGCTGGTCTACGCCTGCTTCGTGCTCGCGCCGATCCTGCTCAGCTTCGGCTACAGCCTCACCGACGCCAGCCTGTTCGCCACGCGGACGCGCTTCGTCGGGCCGGACAACTACCTGCGCCTGCTGACCGACCCGTCCTTCCTGACCTCGTTGAAGGTCACCACGATCCTGACGCTGATCATCGTCATCGTGCCCAACGTGGCCGGCGTCGGCGTGGCCGTGCTGCTCGACCGCGCCGGCTGGCTCTACCGGGCACTGCGCAGCGTCTTCTTCGTCCCCGTCGTGCTGAGCTCGGTGGTGGTGAGCGTGGTGTGGATGGCCATGCTGCAGGACGAGGGCCTGGTCAACCGGCTGCTCGGGGTCCGCGTCGGCTGGCTGTCGGACCCCGATCTGGCGCTGTACTCCATCGGCTTCATCATCAGCTGGCAGATGCTCGGCTTCTGCTCGGTGGTCTACCTGGCCGCGCTGCAGGGCGTGCCCCAGTCGCTGCACGAGGCGGCGGCCATCGACGGCGCGGGCTCCTGGACCCGCTTCCGCAAGGTCACCTGGCCGCTCCTGGCGCCCGCGCTGACCACGAACACGGTGATGCTGCTGATCACCGGGTTCAAGGCGTACGACCACATCCAGGTGCTGACGGCGGGCGGTCCGGGGCTGGGCACCACGGCGACCGTGGCCTTCAACGTCATCCAGGTCGGCTTCACCGCCAACCGCACGGGCGAGTCCTCGGCGATGGCGATCCTCATGCTCGTGATCGTCGCGACGGTCTCCGCCGTCGCGCTGCGCCTGCTCAACCGCAGGGAGGTGGACCTGTGAAGTGGCTGCGCCCGCTGGTCTCGATCGTGGTGGCCGGCGCGTTCTTCCTGCCGCTCTACCTGGTCGTGGCCAACGTCTTCAAGCACGGGCCGGACATCACCGCCTCCCCGGCGGCGCCGCCGATCCCGCCGACGCTGGACAACCTCACGCAGGCGCTGACGCGCCCCGACCACCTGTTCTGGAACGGGCTGATCAACAGCGTCTCCGTGACCCTGCTGTCGATCGTGATCCTCACGGTCGTGTCGGCCATGCTGGGCCACTACATCTGCCGCACCCCGTCGCGCTTCGCCCGGATCACGCTGCTGGTGCTGCTGGCCGGGCTGATGATCCCGCCGCAGGTGATCCTGGTGCCGGTCACGCAGGTGCTCAACCTGACCGGCCTGATGGGCACGATCAGCGGGCTGGTGCTGTTCAACGTCGGCTACTACGTGCCGTTCGGGGTGTTCGTCTTCTCCGGTTTCATCCGGGCCATCCCGGTCGAGCTGGAGCAGGCCGCCTCGATCGACGGGGCGGGCCCGTTCGGCACGTTCTGGCGGGTGGTCTTCCCGCTGCTGCGCCCGGCCACGGCCAGCGTGCTGATCTTCCTGGGCGTGTGGATCTGGAACGACTTCCTCAACCCGCTCATCATCCTCGGCCCGGCCGGCGGCACCACGGTCACCGTGGGCGTCTACCGCGCGCTCGGCCAATTCCAACGGGACTACGGCGACATGTTCGGCCTGATGGTGCTGTCGGCCCTGCCCATCCTCATCTTCTACTTCGCGCTGCAGAAGCACTTCGTCAAGGGACTCACCGGGGGAGCGGTCAAAGGATGATCAACTTGAGGGACCACATCGGGGAGGCCCTCGACCGGCCGATCACCCTGGCCGTGGTGGGCGCGGGCGCGCGCGGCACGGCCTACGCCGAGCTGGCCGCGCGCCGGCCGGACCGGGCGCGGATCGTGGCGGTGGCGGAGCCCCGCGCGGCCGCCCGGCAGGAGTTCGCGGCACGCCACGCGCTCCCGCCCGAGCGGGTCTTCCGCGACTGGAAGGAGCTGGCCGGCCTCGGCAGGATCGCCGACGCGGTGATCGTGGCCACGCTGGACGCCGATCACCTGGCGCCGGCCGAGGTCTTCGCCGAGCAGGGCTACGACATCCTGCTGGAGAAGCCCATCGCCCCCACCGAGGCGGACACGGTGGCCATCGGCGAGGCGGCGGCCCGTACCGGCGCCATGATCGCGATCTGCCACGTCATGCGCTACACCCCCTACACGCGCAGGCTCCGCGAGGTGCTCCCCCGGATCGGCGACGTCGTCAGTGTGGAGCACCTGGAGCCGGTCGGGTGGTACCACTTCGCGCACTCGTTCGTCCGCGGCAACTGGCGGCGCGCGGACGAGGCCACGTTCGCGCTGCTGGCCAAGTCGTGTCACGACATCGACTGGCTGGGCCACGTCGTGGGGCGCAGGGCCGAGCGCGTGTCCTCCTTCGGCGGGCTGCGCCACTTCCGCGCCGAACAGCGGCCTCCGGGCGCCGCCGACCGGTGCCTGGAGTGCCCGATCGAGCCCGGGTGCCCGTACTCGGCCGTGCGGCTCTACCGCGACGGGCTGCGCGACGGCGGCACCAAGCAGTACTTCACCCGGGTCATGACCGGCGGCCCGCTCACCGAGGAGGCGGTCACCGCGGCGCTGGCCGAGGGCCCCTACGGGCGCTGCGTGTACGCCAGCGACAACGACGTGGTGGACCACCAGGTGGTGACCATCGAGTACGAGGGCGGGGTCACCGCGTCGTTCACGATGACCGCGTTCACGCCGCTGGAGAACCGGCACACCAAGCTGTTCGGCACCGCGGGCCAGCTGACCGGCGACGGCCGCTTTATCCGCATTTATGACTTCTTGTCGGAAGAAACGACCATCATCGACACCTCGCTGGACGGCTCCAGCGCGGCGGAAGGCCACGCCGGCGGCGACGCCGCCCTGATCGAGTCGTTCGTCACCGCCCTGCACGAGGGGCGGCCCGAGCTGATCCTGTCCGGAATCCAGGAGAGCGTCGACAGCCACCAGGTGGTCTTCGCCGCCGAACGGGCCCGCCGTACCGCGACCGTACAAACCCTCTTGAACGGAGAGCACCCCCTATGAGGCACCGCGCCCTGCTCGCCCTCGCCGTGCTGACCACCTCGGTGGTCGGCCTCACCCCGGCCGCCGCCCAGGCCGGCGCGTCGGAGTGGCAGGACATCCGCAAGCTCCTGTCGGCCATCGACGACGCCTACACCGCTCCCCCGGCCCTCAACGCCGTGCAGACCGCCCGCTACACCGCCGGCCTGCTCCTGGGCAACGGCGACCTGCACGTCACGTCCGACGCCCGCGACCAGCGGCAGACGTACTACCTGTCCAAGTCCGACTTCTGGCACAGCGGCAACGGGCAACTGCCGTTCGGCACGATCTCCATCGGCCCCGCGCACGCCGCGGCCACCCCCGCCGCCAAGGACACCCTCGAGTGCACCGCCGCCTGCGTGATCGACGGAGACCCCGAGACCCGCTGGGTGTCGCGGACCGGCGCGAGCGCGTCCGACCCGCAATGGGTCACCGTCGACCTGGGCGGGGTGAAGACGGTCGACCGCTGGGTGGTCAGGCACAACGGCTACCAGGGCAGAGCCGCCAACTTCCAGGCGCTCAACACTCGGAGCTTCGCCCTGCAGAAGAGCGACGACGGCGTCACCTGGACCGACGTGGACGCGGTCACGGGCAACACGGCCGAGCTGACCGACCGGACCGTGCCCGCCTTCACCGCCCGCCACGTGCGCCTGCTGGTCACGGGTGCGGTGCGCGACCCCGCCGACCCGAACCAGAAGGCCTTCGTCCGGGACCTGCAGCTGTTCGAGGGCCAGCGGAACGTCCTCACCGGCGCACTCGGCGACGACCCGAACTACCGCCAGCGGCAGGACATCCTCAACGGGGAGGTCCGCGGCTCCCAGACGGTCGACGGCCGGGTGCTGAGCACCCGCACCTGGACCGCCGACGGCGAGAACCTGCTGGTCACCGAGCTGTCGATCCCCGACGGCGCGCAGCCGCTGCCGCTCCAGGTCGACCTGACCGTGCCCGCCGGCACGACGGGGATCGCCGGCGACGGTCAGGTGTGGATCACCCGCACGACCGGCGCGAACGGCGAGAGCGGCTGGGTGTCCAAGGCGGCCGCGTCGGCCAGGGTCATCGGCTCGCGCACCCCGGTCACCGCGAGCACGCCGTCGGGCAACCTCGCCCGCCTCGCCTTCGAGTTGGCCCCCGGCCGGCCCGTGCGGCTGGTCACCACGCTGCACGGCAACGGCGGCTACGCCAACCCCACGCCGCTGAACGACTTCGTCACCGAGGCGGTGGACCGGGTGCACGGCCTCGACGGCCGTGACCTCGACCGGGCCCGGTCCGCACACCGTGAGTGGTGGAAGCGGTTCTGGCTGAAGTCGTACGTCGACACCGGCGACCCGATCCTCAACAAGTACTACTACGGCGCGCTGTACGCGATGGGCGCCGCCAGCCGCGCGGGCTCGTTCCTGCCCGGCACCTATTCGCCGTGGCGCACCATCGACCAGACCGGCGGCTCCAACCGCTACTGGCTGAACTACAACACCCAGGCCCCGTTCTACGGCGTCTACTCCGCCAACCGGCCCGAGCTGGCCGCCCCCTACTACAAGACGGTGGTGGCCGAGCTTCCGTACCAACGCAACACCACTCATGCCGCCGGGTACAAGGGGCTGACCTTCAGCCGGACCATCTACCCGTACAACCAGACCCGTCCCGCCCCCGCCGAGGTCCCGGTGACCGGCCCCAAGTCGCCGAAGAAGCTCGCCGACCAGAAGACCAACGGTACTTTCGCCGCCATCCCGTTCCTGTGGAACTGGGAGTACACCCGGGACGAGGAGTTCCTGCGCACCACGGCCTACCCGTTCCTGAAGGAACTGGGTGAGTTCTGGATGGATTACGTGGTCAAGGGCGACGACGGCAAGTACCACGTCCTGAACAGCGCCGTGAACGAGGGCGGCGACGACGTCGACTCGACCTACGACCTCGGCTACATCCGGCGGACGCTGACCGCGCTGATCGAGTACAGCCGGGTGCTCGGGGTGGACGCGGAGCTGCGGCCGGTCTGGCAGGGCTACCTGGACGACCTGGCGCCGTACCCGACGGCGACCATGGACGGCCTGGACGTCATCCTGCTCGCCACCAAGATCGAGAACCCCATCAAGGGCAACGCGCTGCTCAACAAGAACGACCAGCCCATCAACCTGGAGGGCGTCGTCCACCCGAGCGACAACCTGGCCATCGGCGGCGACCCGGAACAGCTGCGAAAGGTGCGGAACACCCTGGAATGGGTGGATCCGTTCCTGCCGGGGTCGCGCGGTTCCTCCATCAACGGGTTCCCGAAGACGTTCACCATCGCGGCCCGCGCGGGCTGGGATCCCGAGGACCTCATCGGCAAGTTCACGGCCGTGATCAAGCTGTTGTGGCGGCCGAACCTGACCGTGGCGCAGTCGGGCGGCGGCCTGGAGACCTCGGGCTCGCTCGAAACCGTGAACTCGATGTTCCTGCAGACGTTCGAGGACGTGATCCGGGTCTTCCCGGACTGGCCCACCGGCCGTGGCGGCACGTTCGTACGACTGCGCGCCAAGGGCGCGTTCCTGCTCTCCGCCGAGCGGCGGGCCGGACGCGAGGTCTCGTCCATCACGCTGACCAGCGAGAAGGGCGGACGAGCGACCCTGGCGAGCCCGTGGCGCTCGGGCCGCCCGGTCGTGGTGGACACCGCCACGCA
Source organism: Nonomuraea sp. NPDC051941 (assembly GCF_044593615.1). NCBI lineage: Bacteria > Bacillati > Actinomycetota > Actinomycetes > Streptosporangiales > Streptosporangiaceae > Nonomuraea > Nonomuraea sp. NPDC051941. The sequence continues at coordinate 108,699 of NZ_JBIUCF010000010.1, read as the reverse complement.
CCGGCCCGTGCCGCTCACCTTCGGCCGCGCCACGCACCGGCCCGTGCCGCTCACCTTCGGCCGCGCCACGAACACCGGCGAGACGACCTTCGCCTTCGACACCCAGCCGGGCCACACCTACACGGCGTCCGCCCGCTGACCACACTCATGCGCGGGCCCGTTCGCGGGCCCGCGCCGCCTCCTGCGACGGAACATTCGTCCAAGACACCCTGGCCCCGCGCTTGTGATGCTCGATCTCGCGTCAGGCACGGCTCCACGTGCGACGGCCGCGCAGCTCCGAGCGACGGGAGAGATGATGACGAACACCGTGGACAGCGCGCCAGGGGTTCAGGTGGCGAGTGGCCGGCTGCGGGGCCGGACGGACCGGGGAGTGGCGGCGTTCCTCGGGATCCCGTACGCCGCCCCGCCCTTCGGAGCGCGCCGCATGCGGCCTCCGGAGCCACCCGCGCGGTGGGAGGGCGAGCGCCGCGCCGCCGATTACGGGCCGACCTGCCCGAAGGGCGACGACGGCCTGGAGAGCGCGGCGCTGTTCCCCGAGGTCGTGATCCCTGGCGAGGAATGCCTGAACCTCAACGTGTGGACCCCCGATCCCGGGGGATCCGGCCTGCCGGTGCTGGTCTGGCTCCACGGCGGCATGTTCACGCAGGGGTCCGGATCCGTCGCCGGCTACCGTGGCACGTCCTTCGCCCGCGACGGGGTCGTGTGCGTCACGATCAACTACCGGCTCGGCGCCGAGGGCTTCCTCCACCTCGATGACGGCACCGCCAACCTGGGACTGCTGGACCAGATCGCCGCGCTCGAGTGGGTCCAGGGCAACATCGCCGCGTTCGGCGGCGATCCGGGGCGGGTGACCGTCGCCGGCCAGTCCGCCGGGGCCATGAGCGTCGTCACTCTCCTGGCCATGCCCCGCGCCCGAGGACTGTTCCGCCAGGCGGTCGCCCAGAGCGGGGCGGTCGCCCAGACGCTCACGGCCGAGGCCGCCGCGGGCGTCGCCTCAAGGCTGGCCGAGTCGCTCGGGGTGGCCCCGACCCGCGAGGCCTTCGGCGAGGTGCCGGTCGAACGGCTCGGGCGGGCGGCGTCCGCCCTCCTCAAGGAGGTCCAGGCCGCCTCGGATCCGGCCAGGTGGGCGAGCCTCCCCTTCGCCCCGGTCGTCGACGGCGACACCCTGCCCGACCACCCGCTCGACGCGTTGAGGAAGGGCGCCGGCAGCGGCGTACGGCTCCTGGCCGGGTGGAACCGGGACGACACCCGGATCGGCCTCGTCCCCACCGGCATGATCGACATCGTCGACGAGCCCATCCTGGCCGCGGTCGTGGCCGCCCTCGGCGCGCCCGGCGGGACGGTCGAGCGCTACCGGGCGGCGCGGCCGGGAGCGAGCAGCGGAGACCTGCTCGCCGCCGTGACCACCGACTGCTTCGTCCGGGTTCCGGCGATCCGGGTCGCCGAGGCACGCCTCGAGACCGGCGAGGCCGACACCTGGATGTACCGCTTCGACCACGAATCGCCGAGCTTCGCCGGCCGCCTCGGCGCCGCCCACGCCGTGGAGCTCCCGTACGTGTTCGACCTCCTCAGCGAGGAGTCGAGCCACGCACTCATCGGCGACGAACCACCACAGGTCGTCGCCGATACGGCCCACGGCGCCTGGGTCCGCTTCGTCGCCGACGGCGACCCCGGCTGGCCCCGATACGACCTGGCCGGCCGGGCCACCGCGCTGATCGACGAAGGAATCACCGTCGTCGACGACCCCGGCGGTGCCGAGCGCGACGTGTGGACCGGCCGGCTCTGATCGGGACTTGTCATCCGGTGGCCGGCCGTGCGGCTCGCCGCTGACGGGGATTGTCACGTTGTGGACACCGCGAACTACCATGTCGGCGTGCGACCAGCCGAGCCGGTTCGCGCCGGTGCGCCTAGATGGCAGATCACGGTCCCGTCGCGTCCCGGCCGGCTGCCGGGGGTCGTGATGGCGGGGTTCAGCGACCGGGCGAACGAGTTCCGCGACGTCGCGCTGGTCCCGCACCCCGCGGTCACGGTGATCTTCGACCTCGGCGACCAGCCGTTCGTCGTCGAGGACGGCCGTGGTGCGCGGCAGCGAGAACGCGTCGTCGCCGGACTCGCACCCAACGGGGCTCGAGGACGGGGGATGGCCAGAAGCTCCGAGTGCCTCCAGCTGCGGCTTTCGCCGATGGTCGCGCACACGGTCCTGGGCGCCTCCTCGGAGCTGGGCGGGACCGTGGTCGCCCTCGATGACCTCTGGGGACGAGACGCCGTACGAATCCAGGAGCGATTGCGTGCCGCCGGGTCGTGGGAGGAGCGATTCGCGATCGCGGAGGCCGCGCTGGCCCGGCGGGAGGACACAGGCCGAGCTGTCGACCCGGAAGTCGCCTTCTCCTGGGGACAGATGGTGGCCGCCCGAGGGCGGATCCGGGTCGAACGACTGGTCACCGAGACCGGATGGAGCCGTAAGCGCCTCTGGTCCCGGTTCCGCGCCCAGGTCGGCCTCACCCCCAAGCGGGTCGCCCAGCTCATCCGCTTCGACCACGCGGCCCACCGTCTCGCCGCCGGCCACCGTGCCGCCTCGGTGGCGGCGGAAAGCGGCTACGCCGACCAGTCGCACCTTCACAGAGACGTCGTGGCCTTCGCCGGGATGACGCCGACCGCGGTCGCGCTCTCGCCGTTCCTCGCACTCGACGACGTCGCGTGGCGCCATCGATGAACTCCTGCATGGGCACCTTCCGCAGCGACGCGGCAACCCGGCTGACTCCATCGAGAAGCAAGGCGACGTTCGTCTCGTCGGAAGCGGGGCCTTCGGCGGGAGAGTCAGCACGTCGAACAGGACCGCTACTTCGAGGCCGGCGGCACAGGCCCGAGCAGGCCGCTGCCCAGCGGGGTCAGCAAGTTGAGCACGGCGGGGCCCCGGCGCACGCTCCTGATCAGGCCCGCCTCCCGCAGCACCTTCGCGTGCCGGCTGGCCGCCGCCAGCGACACGCCCGCCCGCCGCGCCAGCTCCGTGGTGGTGGCCCCGCCGTCGGCGGCCTGCAGGACGGCGGCGCGGGCGGCGCCGATCAGCGCCTCCACCGAGCCCGGCGTCCGCTCGCCCGGCTGCCACCGGAACGCGGCGTCGATGGGATAGATCAGCACCGGCGGCAGTTCGGGGTCGGCCAGCGAGACCGGCACGCGGCGGCAGAAGAAGGACGGCACCAGCGTCAGCCCCCGGCCGCGCAGGTGCAGGTCGCGGTCCACGCTGTAGTCGACCTCCAGCACCGGCGAGCGCCAGCGCATCATCGGCTTCATGCTGCTCAGCAGGCCCTCCACGCCGGAGCTGAGCAGGTGGCCGGCGCGCCAGGCCCGGTCGGCCTCCACCGCGGGCTGGATGAGGTCGTGGTACGGGGCGATGGCCGCGGCGTGGTAGCCGGCCAGGGCGGCGGCCAGCTCGGCCACGGGCGCGGACGGGCGGTCGGCGAGCGCGCCCAGCCAGGCGGGGATGGGCACGTGCCGGGCGAGCAACTCCAGCTCGTGGCGGAACCGGCGGCTCGGGGTGGCGCGCAACGCGTCAAGCCCGGCCTGCAGACCGTCGCGGGCCGCCGCCGGCGTGAGGAAGTCGGGGAAGTACGGCGCCTCGGGCGCCAGCGCGGTCAGCCAGCGCAGGCCGGAGGCCATCCTGGAAAGCCTGGCCGGGCTCTCGCGCAGGGCGCGCTCCCAGGGCCGGAAGGCCGGCGCCTTGTCCTTGTCCTGCAGCCGGAAACTGCTGAGCACGACCTCCCACAACGGGTCCGCGCCCGCGGCCACTGTCGTGCGCGCCACGTCGTCCGCGGTGAAATGAATGCGCAGCATCCCCACGAACCCTCTTCTCGGACACCGGCGAGCAGCTTGTTTTCACTAGGCTGCAAAGGGTCTGGCCGAGGCATCGTACCAACGACCACCATGTGACCAACGATGATCGACAATCCCCCCGAGTCCCTGTTATCCGAGCGCTACCGGCTGATCCGGGCGCTCGGCCGAGGCGGCATGGGCACCGTCTGGCTCGCCCGTGACGAGACGCTCGACCGCGAGGTCGCGGTCAAGGAGGTGCTGCTCTCGCCCGACGTCGCGGCGGAGGAGCGCGCCGAGCTGTGCGAGCGCACGGTGCGGGAGGCGTACGCGGCGGCGCGGCTGAGCCATCCGGGCATCGCCACCGTCCACGACGTGTTCTCCGAGGACGGCCGCCCGTGGATCGTCATGGAGCTGCTGCGCGGGCGCACGCTGCAGGACTCGATCCGCGACGACGGCCCGTGGGCGCCGCAGCGGGTGGCCCGGCTCGGCGCCGACCTGCTGACGGCCCTGTCGGTCGCGCACCGGCAGGGCATCCAGCACCGCGACGTCAAGCCCGGCAACGTGTTCCTGTGCGACGACGGCCGGGCTGTGCTGACGGACTTCGGCATCGCCAGGATCGACGGCCAGGTCACCATCACGCAGTCGGGGCTGCTGATCGGCTCGCCGGGGTTCATCGCGCCGGAGCGGTTGCGGGGCGAGCGCGGCGGGCCGCAGTCGGACCTGTGGTCGCTGGCCGCCACGCTGTACACGGCGGTGGAGGGCACCTCGCCGTTCCACACCGCGTCACCGCTGGCGACGCTGCACCGGGTGCTCACCGAGGATCCGCGGCCGTCCGCGCGGGCGGGTGCGGCGCTGGGGCCGGTGCTGCTGCGCATGTTGTCGCGCGAGGCCGCCGACCGCCCGGACCCCGCTCTGGCGGGCCGGTGGCTGGAGGCCGCCGCCTCCGGTGTACCGGCTCCCATGGACCGTCCACGGCGTCCGCGCCCGCACCTCGGCAGGGCCGTCCCGGTGGCCGCCGCCGTCGCCGGGCTCGCCGTCGTCGGGACCCTCGCCTGGTACGGCGTCGCCCGCGACACCCCTGACCCGCCGCCGCCCCGCGCGGCCGCCCCGCCCGCGTCCGCCGCCGCTCCCCCGGCCTCAACCCTGCCGTCGAAAGAGCCGGCGAAGGGCAGGTTCACGGTGCCGGTCGAGTTCTGCACGCTGCTCACCGGCGCGCAGGTCAAGGAGACGGCGTACGGGCGCGAGCTGAAGCGCGACCACGAGGAGGACGGCTGCGCCTGGACGAAACGGAAGGTCGGGCTCTCCGTCAAGCCCACGAAGGCCCAGAACAAGGACTACTGGGAGGCCCTCCCCGTAGAGGCCCACGAGGAGTTCCTCAACAAGCGGACCATCAACGGCGACGGGTCCAGCGGCGGGGTGTGGCAGTGGGGCGCCGTCGGGATGCAGTGGCCGATCGGCACCACGTCCACCGCCGCCGCCCCGGTCGCCGGGGTCGGTGAGGAGGCGTTCCAGTACGACGTCTCCGAGCGGAAGTCGGGCACCATGGTGAGGTCCAACGTCGTGTTCCGGGTCAGCAACATGGTGGTGGAGGTCGAGTACGCCGACTTCGACGGCACGGAGGCGGCGCGGGTGCGCTCGGCCGCGCTGCGGGCCGCCAAGCTGACGGCCGCCGCGCTGAGCAGGCGGGGGTGACATGACGTCGCTGATCGGAGGCAGGTACCGGCTCATCGAGCCCGTCGGCGAGGGCGGCATGGGCGTCGTCTGGCGCGCCCGCGACGAGAGCCTGGGGCGGGAGGTGGCGGTCAAGCGGGTGCGGCTGGCCCCCGGGCTGGACGCCGCGTCGCGGGCCGCCCTGTGCGACCGCGCGCTGGCCGAGGCGAGGACGGCCGCCGCGCTGCGGCATCCCTCGATCGTGGCCGTGCACGACCTGATCGTCGAGGACGGGGATCCGGCGATCGTGATGGAGCTGGTCCACGGGCCGTCCCTGGAGCAGGTCCTCCGCGAGAACGGGCCGCTGCCCGCGCGCCGCGCGGCCGAGATCGGGCTGCGGGTCCTGTCCGCGCTGACCGCCACGCACGCGGCGGGGGTGCTGCATCGGGACGTCAAGCCGGCCAACGTGCTGCTGGCGGGGGACGGGCGCGTGGTGCTGACGGACTTCGGCATCGCCACCCTGGTCGGCGGCCTGCCCGGCACACCGGTCGGCACCCCGGGCTACACGGCCCCCGAATGCCTGCACGCTCCCGGCACAGGCCACGCCCCCAGCGCAGGCCACGCCCCCAGCGCAGAGCACGCCCCCGCCGCGGACCACACCCTCATCCAGCCCACAGGCCCGACCGATGGTCACGCCACCGACCGGACCGTGGTTCAACCCACCGACCCGACCGGTGCGGGTCCTGCAGATCGGACCGCCATCCAGCCGACCGGCCCGACGTCGCCACGAGCCGCCGGGCCCGGATCGGATGCCTGGTCAGGGGCCGCGGGACCGGCCTCGGATCTGTGGTCCCTGGCCGCCACCCTCTACACCGCCGTCGAAGGGCGCGGCCCGTTCGCCAGGGACAGCGCCGTCGCCACGCTGAGCGCCGTCCTCACCGAGCCACCCACCCCCTCGGGGAGCGTGCTGTGGCCGGTGCTGGCCACCGCGCTGGACAAGGATCCACACAAGCGTCCCGGTGCAGAACGGCTCCGGGGCTGGCTGGAGGCGGTCGTGCAGGGGCCGGCCGCTACAGCCGTACTTCCCGAACCACCGCGGGCCACCCCGCCCGGGGTGCGGCTGCCGGTCGTGCTGGGCGCCCTGGCCGTCGCGGCCCTGGTCGGCGCGGGCGCGGTCGTCGTACCCCAGCTCGGGAGAACCTCCGCGGCGGCCCCCGCGTCCGTCGCCGCCGCACCGTCGGCGACGGACGGGGCGGGGCGGTTCGCCGCCCTGCCGCGCGCGTGCGGCCTCCTCACCCCGGAGCAGGCCGCCAAGGCCGTCCCGAAGGCGTTGATCATGCCGAGGGAGAACGCCGAATGCACCTGGCATCAGAGCCTGGCCAAGGAATCCCGGTCGCTGCGGCTCGAACTGGAGATGCAGGAGCCGACCGGCACCCACGCGGAGATCGCGCTGGCCGCCGACGACTTCGACTCGCGGCGGGACGAGGCCGAACGGAGCAGGAAATACTCCTCCCTGGGCAAGAGCTCCGAGATCACCGACCTCAAGGGGCTCGGCGACGAGGCGATGACGTGGACCGTCACCGACGATCGCCGGCCGCAGACCGAGGTCGCGATCGTCTTCCGGGTGAGCAACCTGGTGGCCAAGCTGACGCTGCGGCGTGAGGTCGCCAAGGACCCCGCCCTGCCCGAGCAGGCGGGTGCCGCGGCCCGTTCGGTCGTCGAGGCGCTGACGCGATGAGGGGCACCGTACTGGCGGGACGCTACACCCTGATCGAGCCGCTCGGCCCGGGCGGCGGCACCTGGCTGGCCAGGGACGAGGTCCTGCACCGCGACGTGGCCGTCAAGCGAATCCCCCTCACCACCGCCCGGCCGGGCACGGGGGCGGGTGAGCGGGAGCGGGTGCTGGCCGAGGCCAGGTTCGCGGCGTCGCTGAGCCATCCCGGACTCGTCACCGTGCACGACGTCCTCGCCTCCGGCCCTCAGCCCTGGGTCGTCATGGACCTCATCAGGGGCGGTTCGCTCGACCGGATCACCGCCGCCGAGGGGCCGCTGGAGCCGGGCCGGGTCGCCGCGATGGGGCTGCGACTGCTCGACGCGCTGGCCGTCGTCCACGCGCACGGGCACGTGCACGGCGCGGTCACGCCGGGCAACGTCCTCATCGCCACAACCGGCGAGACCGTCCTGGCGGGCCTCGGCACCACCACGCCGGACGCCGCCCCCGCCGTCGATGTGCGCATGCTCGTCACCACCCTCATGTTCGCCCTGGACGGGGGCTCCACGCCCCACCCGGGCGACGCGGCCGCCTCCCCAGCGCTCCTTCCCCAGCTGCGGGAGGCGGCCGCGTTCCGGGCCGCGCTCGCCAGGGCGCGCGACGGGGCGGAGGTCCGTGCCGTCCTCGCCGAGGCGGCGGCCCGCGCGGCGACCGTCGCGGCCGAGGTGCGGACCGTGCCCACCGAGGTCAGGTCCGCGAGCGGGCGCCGTACGCTCTGGGTGTCGGTCACCGCCGCGACCGCGCTCGTGGCCACCGTGGCGGCCCTCGCCGTCGCCAGACCCGGCACCGCGACCCGCGACTCGACCGCCACCGCCACCCCCGCGACCCCGACCCCGACCGCGACCCCGAGCCGGTCCCGGACCGCGGTGGCGGCCCCCTCCCCCGACCCGTGCGCGGTGGTCGTCCCCACGGACCGGGTGCTGCCGAGCAAGTCGTCCACGTGCTCCGTCACCGTGGACGGCGCCGGCGTCACGATCAAGACCCAGCCGAACGTGGACACCGCGCGCAAGGTGTTCGACGCCCTCCGCAAACGCCGGCAGTCGCAGACCGGCACCTCGAAGGTGGAGCGCGCGGTCACCACCCCCGTCAAGAACGTGCCCGGCCTCGGCGACGAGTGCTTCTCCCAGGACACCACCGTGGGCATCCTGTCCAGCGTGAGCAGCAACGTCTGGCTGCGTGTCCGCACGATGGTGATCGAGGTGTCCGTGATGGGGAACGGCTCCGCGGTCACCTCCGAGATGCGGGACACCGCCATGCGCGCGGCACGCACCACCGCCGCCAGACTCCAGGGGAAATCATGAGCGGCGACCGCTTCCACCCGATCGGCCCCCTCGCCCAGGGCGCCCCCGGCCGCGCTCTGCGGGTGTTCGACCGCCGCACCGGCATGGAGGTGGCGGCCAAGCGCCTGCCACTCCCGGAGGGCCGGGCCGACTTCGACGAGGTACGCCGGCAGGCCATGGCAGCGGGGAGCCTGCGGCACCCGTCGATCCACCCCGTCCACGAGGTCGTCGGCGCCGGCGCCGAGGTGTGGATCCTCTCCCCGATCGTCAACGGCTGGTCCCTGCGCGCCGAACTCCACCAGCGCGCCGCCCTCGGCCCGGCCGCGGCCGCCGCGATCGGTCTGCGCGCGCTGGACGCGCTGACGTACGCGCACCGGCACGGCGTCACCCACGGCAACCTGCACCCGGGCAACGTCCTGCTGGCCCCGGGCGGCCATGTGGTGCTGAACGACTTCGCCATCCCGGCCCTCGCCGCCGAAACGGCCGCCAGGCTGCCCGGCTTCACGGCACCGGAGCTCACCCCCGGCGACGGCCCCGACGACGGTGACGGGGTCGTGCCGGGGCCTGCCGCCGACCTTTGGGCGCTCGGCGCGATCCTCTACGCGGCGGCGCTCGGCAGGCCGCCCTTCGTCCGGGCCACACCCGCCGCCACCGCGGAGGCCGTCCGGCAGGGGATCGCGATCGAGGCGAAGGACCCGTTCACCGCCCTCCTGCGCGACCTCCTCGACCCCGACCCGGCCCGCCGCCCGGACGCGGCCACCGTCCACGGGGCCCTGCGGGGCGCCGCCGCGCGGCCGGCCTTCGAGGTCGCGACCGTCACGGTCGGCGGCGTCGAGATCGTCGGCCGGCCCATCCCCGCCGACGCCCCCGCCCCTCCCCCGGCCCCGGCCAAGAGCTCGCCGCGCGTCAGGCCGGCCGCCCTCATCCCCGCCGTGGCCGTCGCCGCGGTGCTGGGCGCGGGTCTCGCGCTGCTCGTCCCCGTCGGCACCACCGCGGCGCCCCCGGCCGCCGCCTCCGGCACGGGCCCGGCCGCCGCGCCCGTGCCGGATGACATCCCGCCGTTCGCCAAACCCCCCGAACCGTGCAGGCTGGTCTCCGACGACCTCGTACGGGAGCTCGCCCCCTCGGCGGGCAAACCGTTCACGTACGTCAAGGGCGACTTCACCTCGTGCTCGTGGAAGAGCGACTACGCGATCCCGGAGGCCAAGCGCGGCGAGCTGTCCATCACGCTGAACACGCTGGACAGCGAGACGATGTCGGATGCCACGTTCGACCTCTCGAAGCGGGTCGCGTCCCGGCTGCACACGAACTACCGCGAGGTCGACGGCCTGGCCCACGACGCGTTCACCTACACCGACGCCGCGACGAGCAGCCTCAGACGGTACAAGGTGACGTACGAGTTCCGGCTGAGCAACCTCCACGGAACGGTCGAGTACGGCCGCTCGGTGGGCGTCGACCCGGACGGCTCCATCGCCGGGAACGCCGAGAAGCTCACCCGCCTGGTCATCGGCCGCCTGCTGAAACGCCCCAACTGAAACCGGCGGCCGGCGACCTTAGGCTGGCCCCATGGACATCGCCTCGGCGCACGAGCTCTGGGACGCCGACCCCGGCTGGCTCAACACCGCCTCCTACGGCCTGCCCCCGCGCCACGCCTTCGAAGAGCTCCAAGCCGTCCTCACCGAATGGCGGCACGGCAGCGGCGACTGGAAACCATGGGACGCTTCGGTGGGCCGTTCCCGCGCCGCCTTCGCCCGGCTCATCGGCGCGCCCGTCGCCGACGTCACCGTCAGCTCCACCGCCTCCCAGATCATGTCCACGGTCGCCACCGCGCTGCCGCCGGGCGCGCGCGTCGTGGTGCCGGAGATCGAGTTCACCAGCAACCTGTTCCCGTGGGCGGTGACGGCCGAGGTCGAGACCGTGCCCGCCGACCGGCTGGCCGACGCCGTCACCGGCTCCACCGACGCCGTCGCCTTCAGCCTCGTCCAGTCCGCCACCGGGTACGTCGCCCCGCTCCAGGACATCGTGGCCGCCGCCCGGGCCCACGACGCGCTGGTCATCGCCGACGCCTCCCAGGCCTGCGGCTGGCTGCCGGTCCGGGTCGAGGGCATCGACGCACTGGCCTGCGCCGCGTACAAATGGCTGATGGCGCCGCGCGGGGCCGCGTTCGGCTACCTGTCGCCCCGCCTGCGCGAGCGCATGCGCCCGCTGGCCGCCAACTGGTACGCCGGGGCCGACGAGGGCGGCTCCTACTACGGCCCGCCGCTGCGGCTCGCGCCGGACGCCCGCGCGTTCGACCTGTCGCCGGCCTGGTTCTCGTATGTCGGCGCCGCCCCGGCCATCGAGCTGCTCGACGAGCTCGGCGTCGAGCGGATCCGCGACCACAACGTCGCCCTCGCCAACCGTTTCAGGGCCGGGCTCGGCCTCGAACCGTCCGACTCGGCCATCGTCTCCGTGGACGCCCCCGGCGAGCGCCTGGAGGCGGCCGGCATCCGCGCGGCCGTGCGGGCGGGCAAGGTGCGGGCCAGCTTCCACGTCTACACCACCGCCGACGACGTCGACCGCGCGCTGGACGCTCTCACCTGACCCGGGCATGACTCGGCCGTGACAACGGACCCTTGCGAGCGGGAGGCGGGGCCGCTTTAATACGCCGGGCCGCGGACGCGGCGACCCCGTTTGCCGACGAGGAGACATTGTGGCCATTTCCGCAGGTCTGACATTCGTCCCTGACATCCGCGGTCCCGGCCTGCGTCCGTTAACGCTAACACCCCGATGAAACTTTCTTTTTCGCCCATCGGGAAAGCGCTTACCAAGAAGGGAACCGAGCGAATGCGCTTACGACTGGCCGGCGCGATGGCAGTCCTCACCCTGGCTACGACGATCAACGGCGTCCCCGCCCAGGCCGCCCCGCCCACGAAGCAGATGGAGGACCTCGACCGCGGCCTGACCAGCGTCCGGTCCGGTTCGGGCAACCTCGTGTCCTGGCGGCTGCTCGGCACCGACCCCGACGGCGTGGCCTTCAACGTGTACCGGGGCTCGACCAGGGTCGCCACGAACCTCACCGCCTCCACCAACTACCTCGACAACGGCGCCGCCGCCGACGCCTCGTACACGGTCAGGGCGGTGGTCGGCGGGGCCGAGCAGGCCGCCTCGCCCGCCTCGCTCCGCTTCACCGGCGGCTCGTACCTCGACGTGCCGATCCAGCCGCCGTCGGGCGGCACGACGCCGGACGGGGTCGCCTACACCTACAACGCCAACGACGCCAGCGTGGGCGACGTGGACGGCGACGGCCGGTACGAGATCGTGCTCAAGTGGGACCCGACCAACGCCAAGGACAACTCCCAGTCGGGCTACACCGGCAACGTGTACGTGGACGCGTACCGGCTGGACGGCACCCGCCTGTGGCGCATCGACCTGGGCCGCAACATCCGCGCGGGCGCCCACTACACCCAGTTCCAGGTGTACGACTACGACGGAGACGGCCGGGCCGAGGTCGCGATGAAGACCGCCGACGGCACCAGGGACGGCGTGGGCACGGTCATCGGCAACGCGTCGGCCGACTACCGCAACTCCAGCGGCTACGTCCTGTCCGGCCCCGAGTACCTGACGATGTTCGACGGCCAGACCGGCGCCGCCAGGTCCACGGTCTCCTACGACCCGCCCCGCGGCACCGTGTCGAGCTGGGGCGACTCGTACGGCAACCGCGTGGACCGCTTCCTCGCCGGCACCGCGTACCTGGACGGCGAACGCCCCTCGCTGATCATGGCCCGCGGCTACTACACCCGTTCCGTCATCGCCGCCTGGGACTTCCGCAACGGCACGCTCACCAAGCGCTGGACGTTCGACAGCAACTCGGCGGGCTCCCAGTGGACCGGCCAGGGCAGCCACAGCCTGTCCGTCGGGGACGTCGACCAGGACGGCAGGGACGAGATCGTGTACGGCGCCATGGCCGTCAACGACAACGGCACCGGCATGTGGACCACGGGCACCGGCCACGGCGACGCCCAGCACCTGGGCGACTTCGACCCGGGCAGGGCGGGCCTGGAGTACTTCAAGGTGAGCGAGTCGGGCTCCCAGCCGTCCTCGCTCTACATCGACCCGCGCACCGGCCAGATCCTCTGGTCCACCCCCGCCAACGGCGACAACGGCCGCGGCGTGGCCGGCGACATCTCGACGGTCAGGATCGCCAGTGAGTTCTGGTCCGCCGCCGACGGCAACCTGCGCAGCGTCACCGGCAACAACGCCGGCCGCAAGCCGTCCTCGGTCAACTTCCTCGTCTGGTGGGACGCCGACCCGCTCCGGGAGCTGCTCGACCAGACCAGGATCGACAAGTACGGCACCAGCGCCGACACCCGCCTGCTGACCGCCTCCGGCGTGCACTCCAACAACGGCACCAAGGCCACCCCGTCGTTGTCGGCGGACCTGTTCGGTGACTGGCGCGAAGAGGTCGTCTGGCCCACCAGCGACAACCGCGCCCTGCGGATCTACGCCACGACCACGCCCACCGACCGCCGCATCTACACCCTGATGCACGACCCGCTCTACCGGGTGTCGGTCGCGTGGCAGAACACCGCCTACAACCAGCCGCCGCACACGAGCTTCTTCATCGGCGACGGCATGCCCACCCCGCCCAGGCCGAACATCTACGTCCGCTGACGCACTACTGGTCGGTAGGGGGGACGGCGGGTCTGGTGACGGCCGCGGCGTGGGCGGCGCCCCGGCCGTGGGCGCGGGCGACGATCCGGCCCGCCTGGACGCGTACCGCGGCTTCGGTGGCGTCGTCCGCGTCCGGGACCCCGGCGGCCGAGGCGACGGCGGCGTGCTCGTCGAGGACGAGGTGCAGGCCCGGCCGGGGATCCGGGCCGAACACCCGGCGCAGACTCCCGGCGAGGTCGCCGATCCTGAGCCGTACGAGCCGCCCCAGTTCGGCGGGATCGCCGGTCACCACGGCGATGGTGACGCGATCCTCCGGGCGGGCGGCGCGGACGGCCTCCTCGGCCGCCTCCAGCCGGCCGGTCCCCAGGACGGCGATCACGCCGTCGGCGTCGAACCTCGTCCGGCGGCCGGTGAGCTCGTCCTGCAACTGCGCAGGCGGCTCCCAGGTGTCCTGGACGGCTCGCGCGGGGGTGACGTAGGGCAGGTGGGGCGGGTCCCACGTGTCGGTGAGGTCGAGGCCGGCCAGGTGCCGGCAGACGCGGGCCACGTCGAAGGGGTCGCCGAAGCCGGGCGCGGTCTCGGCCAGGTGAGCGGCTCCGCTCAGCAGCGTGAGGACCAGCTCGGCCAGCCGCACCCGCCGCGCGTGGCCCGGCGCGCGCGGCTCCAGCGCGAGGGCGAGCAGCAGCGCCTCCAGCCTGCCGAGCTGCCCCAGCGCGGCGCGGCCGGGTTCGTCGTCGAACACCCCGGCCAGCGAGCGCGACTGCAGCCTGCCCCCGGCGGACGTGTCGCCGGTCAGGGGCAGCCGTTCGAGCCACACGCGGGCGAACGCGCCCAGCGCCTCGGCCACGCCGGACGGCGGCGGGCCCTCCTCGGCCGCCACGGGCCCGATCGAGCCGACCAGGACCGCCAGGTAGAGGGCGCGCTTGCTCGGGAAGTTCGAGTAGACCGCGCCGCGGGTCAGCTCGGCCCGTTCAGCGATCCGGTCGACCTTGGCCTCGGCGTATCCCCGCTCGGCGAACTCCTCCCTCGCGGCCGCCAGCACGGCCGCTCGGGTGCGTTCCTGCTGCTGCGCCCGGGTCAGCCTGACCATCGAGCCACACTCCCAACATTCAGATGTTCACATCATCTGAATGATAGCGCTCTTGACATCGACGCGCACCACGGGCGAATCTGACTACGTAGTCATAACTCAGGAGCCGCGAGTGTCCGACGCCAGGCGAAGGCCCCCGAGCAGCACCGACGTCGCGGCCCTCGCGGGCGTGTCGCAGAAGACGGTCTCGCGGGTGCTCAACGGCGAGCCGTACGTCACCGAGGAGGTCCGCGAGCGGGTGCTGGCCGCGGCGCGCGAGCTCGGCTACCGCCGCAACACCGCGGCCAGGGCGCTCCACCTGGGCCGCTTCCACCGCATCGGGGTCGCCTCGATCGACAGCTCGCTCTACGGCCCGGCATCCCTGCTCGTCGCCCTGGAGCGGCAGGCCAGGGAGATCGGGTACGCGTTCGCGGTCGCCTACGCGGGCGAGGGCGCCGGTGTCACGAGCGCGGTCGAGTCGCTGCTGGCCCAGGGCGTGGACGCCGTCGTGATCTCCGACCCGATCGACGACCCGATCAACGGGGACCAGGACCTGCGTGTCGACCCGGACGTGCCCGTGCTGAGCTTCCGCCCGATCCCCGGGCTCGACGGGCCGCGCGTGGTGGTCACCGGCCCATCCGGCGTGGAGGCGGGCAGGCAGGCGACCGAGCACCTGCTCGGCCTGGGGCACGCCACCGTCTGGCACGTCGCGGGGCCGCACCGGTGGCCGGCGGCGCGCGACCGGGCGCGCGGCTGGCGGGAGGCGCTGGCCGCCGCCGGGGCTCCCGAGCCGCCGGCGCCGGAGGGCGACTGGTCCCCGGCCTCCGGGTACGAGGCGGGCCGGGCGCTGGCGGCGGACCCGCGGGTCACGGCGGTGTTCGCAGCCAACGACGACATGGCGATCGGCGTGCTGCGCGCCCTGGCCGAGGCCGGTCGCGCGGTTCCGGACGACGTGAGCGTGGTCGGCATGGACGACATCCCGGCGGCGGCGTACCTGTCGCCACCGCTGACCACCATCCGCCAGGACTTCGAGGCGATCGCCCGCCACGGCCTCGCGCTGCTCGCCGCCGAGATCGAGCGCTCCCCCGGCGAGCCCGGCGAGCCCGGCGAGCCCGGCCTGCCCGCGCATCTCGTGGTGCGCCGATCGACCGCACCGCCCGCAAAGTAAGGAAGGAACCCCTGTGCCGCGAGTACTCTTCGGCGCCGCCTACTACCCCGAATACCACCCCACCGACCTGCTGAAGACCGACCTGGACCTGATGGCCGACGCGCGTTTCTCGGTGATCCGGGTCGGCGAGTCGGTCTGGTCCACCTGGGAGCCCGAGAACGGCCGCTTCGACCTCGACTGGCTGCAACCGGCGCTGGACGGCGCGCACGAACGCGGCATCGGGGTCATCCTGGGCACGCCGACGTACGCGGTACCGCCGTGGCTGGCCCGGCTCTACCCGGAGATCGCCGGGGAGCGGGCCACCGGGCAGCGCATCGGATGGGGCGCCCGGCAGGAGATGGACTTCACGCACCCGGCGTTCCGCTTCCACGCCGAGCGGATCACCCGCAAGGTCGTCGAGCGGTACGCCGGCCACCCGTCGGTCATCGGCTTCCAGGTCGACAACGAGCCGGGCCTGCACCTGCTGCACAACCACGGCGTGTTCCAGCGGTTCGTCGACTGGCTGCGCGAGCGCTACGGCGACGTGGAGACGCTGAACCGGGAGTGGGGCCTGGTCTACTGGTCGCACCGGCTGTCGGACTGGGCCGACCTGTGGCGGCCGGACGGCAACGCCCAGCCGCAGTACACGCAGGCGTGGCGGCGCTTCCAGGCCGACCAGGTGACCGAGTTCATCGGCTGGCAGGCGGACATCGTGCGCGAGTACGCCCGTCCCGAGCAGTTCGTCACCACGTGCATCGCCTACGACCGGCCCGGGGTGGCCGACGACGAGCTGACCCGGCGGCTCGACGTCACCGCGGGCAACCCGTACTACACGATGCAGGACGGCCTCGCGCTGCCCGCGCCGCAGGACGCGCCGCAGAGCTGGATGACCAGGAGCACCTGGGCGCTCTATCTCAGCGCGGACCGGATGTTCTCCTCCCGCCAGGAGCCGTTCCTGGTGACCGAGACGAACGCGCAGGCCATCGGGGCGCCCTGGGTGAACCAGCCTGCCTACGACGGCCAGTGGCGGCAGGCCGCGTGGGCGCTCGTCTCCCGCGGTGCTTCCATGATCGAGTACTGGCAGTGGCGGACACTGGTGTTCGGCACGGAGACGTACTGGGGCGGCGTGCTGCCGCACAGCGGGCGACCGGGGCGCACGTACCGGGAGATCGCCCGGATCGGGGCCGAGCTCGAGACCGCGGGAGAGCTGGTCGAAGGGCTGGTCCCGGACGCGGACGTCGCGATGCTCTACTCCACGCCGAGCAAGTGGGCGCTGAGCGCCCAGCCCGCGCTCGGGCGACCGGACGGCGGGCCGGACGAGCGCTCCTACCAGGGCATCTTCGAGCCGTTCTACCGTGGCGCGTTCGACGCCGGCTGCCAGGTGCGGGTGGTGCACGCCGCCCAGGCCGTCGCCGGGGAGCCGGCCGCGCTGGCCACCCGGCATCCGGTGCTGGTGGCCGCCGGGCTGTACGTGGCCGACGACGCCACGCTGGACTGGCTGACGGCGTACGCGGCGGCGGGCGGGCACCTGGTGGTCGGCCCGCGCACTGGCTACGCCGACGCCGAGGCGCGGGCCCGCAGGGACGTCCAGCCGGGCAGGCTGGCCGACGCCGCGGGCGCCTGCTACGACGAGTTCAGCAACCTGTCCGAGGATGTGCCGGTCAGGGGTGCCGGGTTCCCGGAGGACGCGGCGGGCACCCGGTGGGCGGACGGCCTGCAGGTGGACGGGGCGGAGGTGCTGGCCGGCTACGAACACCCGCACTTCGGGCGGTTCGCGGCGATCACCACCCGCGCGCACGGGCAGGGGCGGATCACCTATGTCGGCACCGTGCCCAACGCGGCCCTGGCCGAGGCCCTGTTCCGCCGGCTGGTGCCGTCGCCCGGCCCCTGGTCGGAGCTGCCGCCCGGCGTCACCTCGACCGGCGCCACCGCGCGCGACGGGCGGCGGGTTCGTTTCCTGCACAACTGGGCGTGGGAGCCCGCGTCGGTGCGGGTACCGGTCCCGGTACGGGATGTGCTCGGCGGCTCCGCCCACGAGGCCGGCGCCGAGTTGCCGCTGGGGCCGTGGGACGTGCGGGTGCTGTCGGAGACGGCAGGCGGCGACGTACGCTGATCTTGCGCCCGTACGGCCAGGAAGGAAACGCATGGCGGTCAACGTCACTGTCTGGAGCGAGAACTATCACGAGCCGCGCGAGGAGGCGGTACGCCGCATCTATCCCGACGGCATGCACGGCGCCATCGCGGAAGGGCTGACCGAGCTGCTGGGCGAGCGCGTGAGCACGCGTACCGCCGTGCTCGACGAGCCCGAGCACGGCCTGACCGACGCGGTCCTGGCCGGCACCGACGTGCTGACCTGGTGGGGCCACATGGCGCACGAGGAGGTCGACGACAAGATCGTGGAACGCGTGCGGCGGCGCGTGCTGGGCGGCATGGGCCTGCTGGTGCTGCACTCGGCCCACTACTCCAAGATCTTCCGTGCGCTGATGGGCTCCACCTGCACGATCAACTGGCGCGACGCCGGCGAGCGCGAGCTGGTCTGGACGGTCGCGCCCGGCCACCCGATCGCGCAGGGCGTGCCCCGTCCGCTGGTCATCGAGCAGCAGGAGACGTACGGCGAGCCGTTCGGCATCCCGGAGCCCGACGAGCTCGTGTTCATCAGCAACTTCAGCGGCGGCGAGGTGTTCCGCAGCGGCTGCTGCTTCCGCAGGGGCCTGGGCAAGATCTTCTACTTCAGTCCCGGCGACCAGGAATATCCCGTCTACCACCACCCCGGCGTGCGGCGGGTGCTCGCCAACGCCGTCCTGTGGGCCGCGCCGGCGGACGGCGTGGGCGAGCCGCTCCAGAACGCCCACACCCCCATCCAGTGGTAGGAGGCCCAGTGGTAGAAGGCCCAGTGACCTTCGAGATCGTCAAGGAGGACCGGCCGCTGCGCGGCGTGGTGGTGGGCGCGGGCTACATCGGCGGCCAGTGGGCGCCCGAGCTGGTCGCCCACCCCGGCACCGAGCTGGTGGGCTGGGTGGACGTGGTGGAGGAGCGCGCCCGGGCCGCCGCCGCCGAGCTCGGCCTCGACGACCTGCCCGTCAGCGCCTCGCTGACCGCCGTGCTCGACGGCGAGGAGCCCGACTTCATCGTCAACTGCACCGTCCCCCAGGCCCACCACGACGTGACGGTCACGGCGCTGCGGCGCGGGGTGGCGGTGCTGAGCGAGAAGCCCATGGCGGTCACCCTGGACGAGGCCCGCTCCATGGTCCGGGCGGCCGACGAGGCGGGGCGGCTGTTCGCGGTCAACCAGAACCGCCGGTTCATGCAGACCCTGGTGGCCTTCCGGCGCACGGTGGCCGACCTGGGGCCGCTGGGGGTGCTGACCTCGGAGTTCTTCATGCCCTACCGTGGGCCGGAGTTCCTGGGGACGCTGGAGCATCCGCTGTTACAGGACATGGCGATCCACCTGTTCGACGCGGCGCGGGCGGTGTCGGGGACGGATCCCGTGTCCGTCTACTGCGAGTCGTTCCGGCCGTCGTGGACGTGGTATCCGGGGGCGTGCTCGGCGACCGCGATCTTCGAGATGACCGGCGGGCTGCGCTACACGTTCGCCGGGAGCTGGTCGGCGCCGGGCCAGGCGACGTCCTGGACGGGCAGCTGGCGGGCGGCCGGTCCCCGCGGGACGGCGCGCTGGGACGGCAAGGGTGATCCGACGGCCGAGGCGGCCGAGGGGCACGTGGTGCGGCCGCACCCGCCGGAGGCCGACGCGTTCCCCGGCCGGCGGCGTTTCCAGGGGCTGGCCGAGGGGCTGGAGGAGTTCGTGACGGGGCTGCGTACGGGGCAGGCGCCGCAGGGCGAGTGCCACGACAACATCCGCAGCCTGGCCATGGTCACCGCGGCCCTGGAGTCGGCCCGCACGGGCGCGCGGGTGCCGATCACGCTCTGACACCCGGGGGGCCGCGTCTCGGCGCGGCCCCCGCTAGGATGGGAGGGCGTTGCCGGGCGCGTCCAGTCCGCGGGGAAGGGATCATCCCACTGGCGGCACACTCCATGTGGTCGACGGACCTCGGCCCGAGCTCGCGGACCCGGGCAGCCGGAGGTTCGCCGTGTCCGATCTTCCCCAGCGCCCTTCGCTGGAGCATCTGCGCAAGCAGGCCAAACACCGCAAGCGTGCCCGGGGCGTCCCGCTGAGCCGGGCGCAGTTCGAGCTGGCCCGCGAGTACGGCTTCCCGAGCTGGCCGAAGCTGGTCGAGCACGTACGCGTCGCCGCCCTGGAGGGCATCGAGCGGGCGCTCGTCCTGGCCGATCCGGCCGCGCTGGCGGCGTTCCTCCCGGCCGGTGAGCCGGTCGGCGGGCTCCCGCCGCTGCTGGTGCTGCTGCGCCGGGCCGTCGCCCCCGACGAGCGGGTACGCGAGTGCGCCCGGCTCCTGCTGGACGCCGGCGCCGACCCCGGCAGCCACACCGTGGAGTGGGGCGGCGAGGGCAGGCGGACGGCGCTGTTCGACGCCGTGGAGCGGGGTGACCTGGCCCTGGCCCGGCTCCTCGTCGAGCGCGGCGCGCCCGCGGACGAGGACGCCTTCTACCACGCGTGCGAGCAGTCGGACCCGGCCTTCCTCGACCTCCTCCACCGGCCCGGCTTCGAGCGCATGGTGGCGCACAAGCTGGACTTCGAGGACGCGGCGGGGCTGCGCTGGTTCCTCGACCGCGGCGCCGACGTGAACGCCTGCCGCGCCCTGCACCACGCCATCGCCCGCGGCCGGGGCGTCACCATCCTGACGATGCTCCTCGACGCCGGGGCCGACGTGAACCTGCCGTGGGACCGCTGGGACGTCGGCCGCCGCCCCCTCGCGCTGGCCGCCCGCTGCGGCCACCTGGCCGCGTACGAGCTGCTGGCCGCGCGGGGCGCGACGGCCGACCTGGACCCGGTGGACGCCGCCGTCCTGGCGGTGGCCCGGGGCGAGTCGGCGCGCCTGCCCGCCGCGCCGCCGCCGGCTCTCGGCAACCCGGCGGACACCGGGGACTACGGCTGGGCGCTGGGCCAGTTCGCCCTGCTGGGCCGGACCGACGTGGTGCGGGCCCTCCTGGACGCCGGCATGGCGGTGGACACGCGCGGCTGGAGCAACTTCACGCCGCTCGACCAGGCCGCCATGCACGGCCGAACGGCGACCGTGCGGCTGCTCATCGAGCGCGGCGCCGATCTGGACGACCGCGCCTTCGACGACGAGGGCCCGACCCCGCTGGACTGCGCGCTGTGGGGGCTGCGCCACAACCGCGCGGAGGACGGCGACTACCTCGGCACCGTGGAGGCCCTCCTGGAGGCGGGCGCCCCCACCCGCCTGGACCCGCCCACGGGCGACCCGGCCATCGACTCCCTCTTTCTCAACAGGGTCAGTCGAGCTTGAGCAGTAGTTCGGCGAGCTCGGCCGGCATGGTGATCATGCAGTCGTGGCCGGTCTCCAGTTCCCACACCTGCGCCGGGGTGCCGTTGGGCTGCGTCTCGGGGACGGGCCGGCGGGTGATGCCGTCCGGCTTGCCGACGGTGCAGTGGATGTGGGTCCGCGGGATCGCGTTCACGGCCGGGTTGTCCAGCCGGACCGGTTGCTGGAGGGAGCGCACCGGCTGATCCGACAGCATCGTGCGCAGCCAGGCGACGTCCGCGGGGTCGGTGACCCCGAACAGCCCCGCGGGCGGCGGCAGCTCGGGCAGCGGCGGAACCCGCCAGCCGCTGCCGGACTGCGCGGCGCGGTCGATCAGAACCCGGGTCACGGGCTGGACGTCGGCCGCGCTCTCGCCGTCCTCCGGGACCATCGCGTCGAGGTAGACCAGGTGTGCGATCCGATCCGGGACCTGGTTGGCGGCGGACGAGATGACCAGCCCCGCGTAGCTGTGTCCCACGAGTATCACCTCGGTGAGATCCTCCTCGAGGATCAGCCCGACGATGTCGCCGACGTGCGTGTCCAGCCCTACCTCGGGGCTGAGCAGATGCGCCTTGTCGCCGAGACCGGTCAGCGACGGCGCGATCACCCGGTGTCCGGCCGACTCCAGCAACGGGACGACCCGCTCCCAGCACTGTCCGCTGTGCCAGGCGCCGTGTACCAGCAAATATGTTGTCATGGTCCGCCAGGCTGCCGACCAGGCCCGGACGGAGCCAGAGCCCCCGCGATCCTGGGGGTGACAGGACCAGGCAGGCAGGCGGTCGCGCGGATTACAGTGCGGAGATGAGCGAATCGAACCTGCTGGGTGATTACGTGCGCGCGCGCCGCGAGCTCATCACTCCCGAACAGGTCGGTATCCCCGTTTCGGGGGTGCGGCGCGTGCCGGGCCTGCGCCGGGAAGAGGTCGCGATGCTCGCCGGCATCAGCGCCGACTACTACCTGCGCCTGGAGCAGGGCCGCGACCGCAACCCCTCCGCGCAGGTCCTCGAGGCCCTCGCCCGCGTACTGCGGCTCGACGACGACGCGACGGCGTACCTGCTGCGCCTCGGCGCCGGCAACCCCCGGCGGCGCCGGCGCCGGGCCAGGAAGGAGACCGTCCCTCCGGGCGTCGCCCAGCTTGTCGCCATGCTGCCGCTGCCCGCGTACGTCGAGGGCCGCTACTTCGACGTCCTCGCCGCCAACGCGCTGGCCACCGCTCTGTCGCCGCGCCTCGTGGCGGGAGCCAACCGCCTGCGGGACTTGTTCCTCGACCCCGCCGAGCAGGCGCTCTACCCGGACTGGGAGAACGCCGCAGCCGGCATGGTCGCCGGCTTCCGTGAGTCCGTCGGCACCGACACGGACGATCCCCGATGCATCGAGCTCGTCGGCGAGCTCTCCCTCGCCAGCCCCCGTTTCAGCCGGCTCTGGGCCCGGCACGACGTGGAGGCGTGCGAAGGCGCGCCCAAGCACATCGATCACCCGCAGGTCGGTGGCCTGCGGCTGAACCGGGAGCGGCTGGGCGTCAGCGGCGCTCCGGGCCAGACGCTCGTCGTCTACCACCCGGACCCCGGCACTGACAACGCCGACAAACTCGCCCTTCTCGCCTCGGCCACCGCCACAACGGCCCACGAGGGCGAGCAATCGATTTCCCTCAAGATCCGCACGCCGCGCGAGGGGTGAAAGATACTGCAAAGAACCAGTATGACGTGACGAAGGCCACGGCCCCCAGCACGTAGAGTGACGGTTCTGGAGAGGGGTCTGGGGCGAGGCACGATCGGGATGGTGTGGGAAGACGCGCCGTACCCGATGCTGACGGTCGATAGCGCCGGCATCATCGAGCAGGCGAACGAGGCGGCCCGGCTGCTTCTCGCCGGCGCGGCCGTCGGCGTGCCGCTGGCGCGGGTGGCCCCGGCCTGGCTGTCGCAGGCCCATCGTGAGGTCTGCGCCGGGCGCCGTGTCGATCAGTGGGCCGATCAGCGGGCCGATCAGCGGGTGGGTCAGCGCGCCCGCGGGCCGGTCGGCGGGCCGGTGTTCGAGGCGCATCCGGTGCACGCCGGACGCGATCGGGTCACGTGGTGGCTGGTCGACGTCGACGATCACCAGCGGGCCGTCGAGGAGCTGCGCGCCGAGCGGGAGTGGACCGCGTTCATGGTGGAGGCGTCCGTCGAGCTGCTGTCGTCGCTGAACATGGAGCGTTGTCTGGAGGCGACCGCGCGCCTGGCCGCCCGGCGGCTCGCCGACGCCGCGCTGGTCGTCATGCCGCTGGCCCCGCGCCAGTACATGATCGTCTACTGCGATCCGCGGGGCGAGGTGTCCCGCGAGCGCGCGTCCGTCGATCCCCGTACGCTCCCGGGGCTCGCGGAGGCGCTGCAGGGCTTTCCTCCGGCGCCCATCCGGTGGGTCGAGCCGGCCGAGGCGCCCCGCTGGGTGCTTCGCGACCGGGGCGGCGAGGTGGGCGTCGAGGTGGGCTCTGTGGCGGTGACCGCGCTGCCGGGCCATGGCCTGGCCGCGGGCGCGCTGGTGCTGCTGCGCCGTACCCCTCAGGCCGGTTTCTCGGACGCCGAGACGGTGTTCGCGCCGCTGTTCACCGCGTGGGCCGGCGCGGCGATCTCGGTCGCGCGGCTGTACGCCGAGCAGGCGGCCATCGCCGAGACCCTGATGGCCGAGCTGCTGCCGCCCACGGCGCCGCCGCTCGAGGGCGTGGAGCTGGCGGCCCGCTACCGGCCCGCGGGCGACAGCGAACGCGTCGGCGGCGACTTCTACGACGTGCATCCCGTGGGCGGCTCCGGCCGGGAGTCGCTGGTGGTGCTCGGCGACGTGTCCGGCAAGGGCCTGGAGGCCGCCGTGCTCACCGGCAGGATCCGCAACATCCTGCGCGCCCTGGTGCCGCTGGCCGACGACCACCATCGGGTGCTCGAACTGCTGAACGGCGCGCTGCTCACCCACGGGGATCCGACGAGCTTCGTCACGCTCGTCCTGGCCTCGATCTCGCGCCGCGCGAACCAGGTCGTGGTGCGGCTGACCAGCGCCGGGCATCCGCCGCCGCTGATCCTGCGCAACGACGGCCGCGTGGAGCCGGTGCACGCCGCCGGCACGCTGATCGGCCTGGTGGAGCACATCACCAGCGTCACCGAACCGGTGCTGCTGGAGCCCGGCGAGACGTGCCTGCTCTACAGCGACGGCATCGTCGAGGCCAGGGGCGGACCGCTCGGCGACGAGTTCTTCGGCGAGGAGCGGCTGTGCGAGCAGCTCCGGCAGTGCGCCGGCATGCCCCCCGAAGCCCTGGCCGACCGCGTCCAGATGCTGGCCTGCCAGTGGGTCGGCGCCGGCGAGCACGACGACATGGCGGTCGTCGCCATCACCGCGCCCCGCGAGCCCTCTCACGGCGCGCCGCCATGACACACGACGCCGAGGAACGGGTCGAGACGTTGTGGGCGGCGGCGACGGCCGGTGACGAGTACGCCGCCGCCGACGCGGTGCTGGCCGCGCTCGACGCCGGGATGCCCATGGAGACCCTGCTGCTGGACGTCGTCGCCGCGGTGCAGTCGCGCGTCGGCCTGGAATGGATGGCCGACCGCATCACGGTCGCCCAGGAGCACACCGTCACGGCCGTCAACGAGCGCGTGCTCGCGACGCTGGCCCATCTGCCCACCGCACGGCGGAGTCCGGAGCCGGGCAGGGGCCGCATCACGGTGGCCTGCGTCCACGGCGAGTGGCACGCGTTCCCGGCGCGGCTGCTGGCCGAGGTGCTGCGCCTGCGCGGCTGGCACGTCGACTACCTGGGCGCGCAGGTGCCCACGCCGCACCTGGTCGCCCACCTGCACCGGACGGATCCGGACGCGGTGGCGCTGTCGGGCTCGCTCGCGCCCCGGCTGCCCGCCGCGCACGCGGCCATCACGTCGTGCCAGTCGGTGGGCACGCCGGTGCTGGCCGGCGGCGCCGCCTTCGGCCCGGACGGCCGCTATGCCCGGCTGCTCGGAGCCGACGCCTGGGCCCCCGACGCGTGTGCCGCCGCCGACCTCCTGGCCGGCGGGCCGCCGCCGTGCCGCCCGCTGTGCCGCCCGGCGGTCGGCCGGAGCGCCGAGGAGCGGCCGCACCTGGCCGGCCACGAGTACGCCGACCTCACCGGGTCCGCCGTGGACCTGGTGAGAGGTGTCGCGGAAGAGCTGACCCGGCGCGTCCCCGAGCTGGCGCCGGCCTACGCGGAGCGCAGGCTCGGACATCCCGCCGAGGACGTCGCGTCCATCATCGACCACCTGCGGGCCGCCCTGTACGTCGACGACCCCGAGCTGTTCTCCTCCTTCGCGGGCTGGATCGCGGACGTCCTCACGGCGCGCGGCATCCCGGCGCGGGTGCTGCTCCCCGTCCTGGAGGCGCTGGCCGAGCGCCTTCCCGGCTCCCCCCGCGCTCTCGTCATGCTGGAGGAGGCGCGCGACGTGGCGCGTCGGTAGCGCCGTCTGGGAGGAATGACGGGGCTTCGTCCTAGTTCTTGATGCCCGTCAGGGTGACCCCCTCGATGAAGTAGCGCTGCATGAAGAAGAACAGCGCGATGATCGGCGCGATGATGGCCGCCGAGGCCGCCATGAGGTAGCCCCACTGGGTGATGTACATGCTCTGGAACGACGCCAGCCCCAGCGACAGCGTGTAGTTCTCCTCGTTCTGCAGGTACAGCAGCGGCCCGAGGAAGTCGTTCCAGGTGCCGATGAACGTGAAGATGGTCACCACGATGATCGCGGGTTTGGACAGCGGCATGATGATCGTCCAGAACACCCGCCACGGCGAGGCCCCGTCGATGTAGGCGGCCTCGTCCAGCTCGAACGGGATCGTCAGGAAGAACTGCCGCAGCAGGAAGATGTTGAACACTCCCCCGCCCGCCCCGGCGAACCAGCTCGGGACCGTGAGCGGCGCGATGGTGTCGATCGCGTCCAGCTGCTGCCACATGACGAACGTCGGGATGAGCGTCACCGCGTACGGCAGCATCACGCCGCTCAGCAGCAGCGCGAACACCACGTTGCGCCCGCGCCAGCGCAGCCGGGAGAAGCTGAAGGCCGCCACCGCGCAGGTAAGCACGGTGCCCAGGACGCTGATGACGGCGATGACCACCGTGTTGAGGAAGTAGCGGGCGAACGGCTGGGTGGTGAGGGACTCGCTGAAGTTCGACCACTGGAACGGCGAGGGGATCCACTGGGGCGGCGAGACGAACATCTGCGCGTCCTGCATCAGCGCGCTGCGCACCAGCCAGACGAACGGCAGCAGGGTCGGGATCGACCCCGCCACCAGCGCCACGTAGAGCAGGATCCGGCCGTACCTGCGCGGTTTGCGCAGCCCCTGGGTCGGGGCCACGCCGCGCGCGGTGGTCTTGTCCGGCGTCGCCAGGGCGGTCATCGCGCGCCTGCCATCTCGTAGTAGACCCAGCGGCGGGCGTTTCTGAACATGAGGAACGTGACCACCATAATGATCATGAACAGGGTCCAGGCGAGGGCGCTGGCGTAGCCCATCTCGCTCTCGGTGAACGCCTTGCGGAACAGGTAGTAGACGTAGAAGAGCGTGGCGTGGTTGGGGCCGCCCTCGGTCATCACGTACGCCTGGTTGAACACCTGGAAAGTGCCGACCACGCCGACCACCAGGTTGTAGAAGATGGTCGGCGTCATCATCGGCAGCGTCACGTGCCAGAAGCGCCGCCACGCGCCGCCGCCGTCGATCGAGACGGCCTCGTACAGGTGCCTCGGCACGCCCTGCAGCCCCGCCAGGAAGATCACCATGGTGTTGCCGAAGCCCCACGTGCTCATGATGATCATCGAGGGCACCGCGGTCGACTCGGCGTAGATCCACTGGGAGCCCGGCAGGCCTCCCTGCCGGAGCAGGGAGTTCAGCAGGCCGAAGTCCGGGTTGAAGATCCAGATCCACAGGACGACGTTGGCGATGGCGGGGACCAGCGTCGGCAGGTAGAAGATCGTCCGCCAGACGGCCAGGCCGCGCACCTTCTGGTTGAGCAGCATGGCCACGGCGAAGCTGACGATCAGCACCAGCGGCACCGCGCCGAGCGTGTAGTACGTGGTGGTGGACAGCGACTTCCAGAACAGCTCGTCCTGGACCATGGTGGCGTAGTTGTCCAGGCCGACGAAGTTCGGGCTGGCGCCGATCGTCCAGTCGGTCAGGCTGAAGTACGCCGACGCCACCATGGGCCCGATCGTGAAGATGACGAACCCGAGGATGGCGGGCAGCGCCATCAGGATGCCCCATCGTGTTTCGAGGCGGCGCATCACAGCTCCTGGGAGTGCTGCCAGCCCTGGAGCATGCTGGAGATCTTCGGCGCGACGGCCTTGAGGATCTCGGCGGCCGGTCGCTTGCCGGTCTCGAGCTCCTGGAGGGCGGGGGTGAGGACGTCGCTGGAGATGGTGGACATGTTCTTGACGCGGTTGCCGAACGTGGGCACGCCGTGGTCGCGCGCGTAGTCCACCACGGCCGTGCGGAACTCCGGCGGGTGGAGCTCGTTCTTGGTCCAGTAGTCGATGGAGGCCTGGTCCTCGTAGTACTTCTTCTCCTGGGGCATCCACAGGCCCTTGGCGAACAGGTCGACGTAGCGGGGGTCGTTGTGGAAGGCGAACAGCTCGACCGCCTCCTGCTCGTGCTTGGACCCCGCGAACACCGCCGAGGCGCCCGCCACCTGGGAGGAGGTGAACGGCTCCTTGTACTTGGGCAGCACGCCGATGCCGTAGTCGACCTTGCTCTCGTTCATGTCGAGCAGGCTCCAGTGACCGTCCACCACCATCGCCACCCGCTTGGTCTTGAGCAGGATGTTGGTGCCGGGCACGTCGTCGCCGGTCGCGGCCAGCTGGCCCGGGCCGGGGGCGACGCGGTGCTTGTAGATGAGGTCCTGCAGGTTCTGGAACACCTGGATCGCCTCAGGGGTGTCGAGCAGGCACTTCTTGCCGGCCTCGTCGGCGAAGTCGACGCCGTTGCTGCGCAGGAACCCGTACCAGGCGGCGCCGTAGGTGATGCTGCTGGAGATGCCGAACTGCTTGATCTGCTTGGGGTCGAAGCCCGACTCGTCCGGGTGCTTGCCGTTCTGGTCGATCGTCAGCTTGTAGGCGTTCTCGACGAGCTGGTCCCACGTCCACGCGGAGGCGGCGTCGGCGGGCGGCGTCACCCCGGCGGCGGCGACGGCGGACTTGCTGTACCACAGCAGCTCGATCTCGTTCGCGGTCGCGACACCGTGCAGGTTGTCCTGGCCGCTCCACAGGTACGCGTCCGGCAGGTATCCGGCCAGCTGCGGATATTTCTTCAAATAGGGGAACAGGTTGACCAGCTTGCCCTGCTGGCCCAGCCGGTACGACATCGCCAGCGGCACGTACCCGGCGTCCGGGAGCCGGTTGCTGGCCACGAGCGTGTTGAGCTTCACGTCGTACTCGTCGGGCGTGTAGAGCGGCTTGACCGCCACCCCCGCGTGCTTCTGCTCGTACTGCTTGAGCATCCGCTCGACAGCCGCCTTCTCGAACGTCGAACCCCAGTACATGAACTGGAGCTGCACGTTCTTGCCGCCCGAGCCGGAGCCCGAGCCGCCGCAGGCCGCGGCCGCGGTGCCGAGGGCGGCGAGCCCGCCCAGCTTCAACAGGTCGCGTCTTCTCATCCGCGTCTTTCCTTACGCGAGGGGGATCCAGACCCGCATCGGGCCGCCGTCCCGGTTGTCCCACTGGAAGTAGGGGACAGCGGTCGCGGTCACGCTGGTGCTGGTCGCCAGGGTTTTCGTGGTGTACGGCAATCCGCCGCGCGGCTGGTCCACGGCGGCGGCGTCGGTTTCGATCAGTACGGTGCGACCGACGCCCGGGAGGTCGTCCACGGGCTTCAGACGCAGGGGTGCCTGCGGGCTCAGGGCGAGGTCGTCCACCTCGACGCCCTCGGGCTGGTCGGTCTGCTCGAAGCAGTAGACGAGCGGTCCGCGCTCCAGGGCCACGCTGCCCCGCAACGCGTCGATCCTGCGGTGGGGCTGGACGATCCTGGGCGTCATGTCGAGCCGGAGCTCGACCGTGTCGCCCCGGCGCCACTGACGACGGATACGGAAATATCCGTCTTCGGCGGCTTGGGCGGGACTGTCATCGATGGTGGTGTTCTCGCTCCAGGCGGGGATGCGCAGCGCGAGCTCCCATTCGCCCTCGTCCTCGATCGTGATGCGGACGAGCCCGTCCCACGGGTAGTCGGTCTCGATCCGGACCCGGCCGTTCACGGTGCCGGGGACGTACTGGTGCAGCTGGAGGCCGGCATCGGTGGTCGTGGCCAGGTAGGAGCCGAGCGAGGCCACCAGGCGCATGATGTTCGGCGGGCAGCAGGCGCACGCGAACCACTCCCTGCGCCGGCCGAGATAGGCGTCCTCGACGAGGTCGGAGCGGCGCTGCAGCGGGTTGACGTAGAAGAAGCGCACGCCGTCGGCCGACGTGGAGGCGGCGAAGGCGTTGTAGAGCGTGCGCTCGATCAGGTCGGCGTGGCGCCCTTGGCCGGTGGCCAGGAGCAGCCGCCAGTTCCAGTGGATGCTCGCGATGGCGGCGCAGCTCTCGCTGTAGGAGCGGTCGGACGGCAGCTCGTACCGCTCGCCGAACGCCTCGCCGTCGTGGCGCGAGCCGTGGCCGCCCGTGATGTACGTCTTGGTGGCGACCATGTCCTCCCAGCGGCGCAGCGAGCACTCCAGCAGGGACTCGTCGCCGGTCTCCAGGTAGACGTCGACGATGCCGGCCTCCAGGTAGAGCTGGCGCACGGCGTGCCCGACCGCGGTGTCGGCCTCGCGGACCGGCAGGTGGTCCTGGGCGTACAGCATGCCCATGCCGCTGTCCTTGATGAGGCCCTTGCCGCGGTTGTCGATCAGCTTGGACGCCAGCTCCAGGTACGTGCGCTCGCCGGTCAGCCGGTACAGCTCGACCAGCGCGGTCTCGACCTCGGCGTGGCCGTCGATGCCGTCGTTCCCGCCGGTCAGGAACTCCTCCACCAGATGGTCGGCGAAGCGCCTGGCGACCTCGACCACCCCGTCGCCGATCCCGGCGCGGGCGGCGGCCACCGCCGCCTGGAACAGGTGGCCGGCACAGTACATCTCGTGGCTGTACTCGAGCTCGGCGTAGATCTTGTCCGGCTTGACGACCTGGTAGTGCGAGTTGAGGTAGCCGTTGTCACGCTGGGCCTTCTTCAGCACTGCCGCGGCCTGGTCGGCGAACTCGGCGTACCCTGGCTCAGGGGCGCGGACGTACTCCCACGCGATCGCCTCCAACTGCTTGTAGAGGTCGGAGTCCTGGAAGCGGTAGCCCTGGAAAGGCCCTTCGCCCTCACCTCCGGCGCGGCGGAGGTTGGGCAGCACGCCCGAACGCTCCATCTGCTCCAGGCCCAGCGGGATGCTGTCCTCATGATTGATCCGCTGCCATCGCGCGAACGGGCCGCCGGTGATGACGACGTCATCGATGCCGATCGGCCGCCACAGTGCCCGACTGGACGGAACGACAGGACTCTGGTGCATCAAGCTCCTCAACCTCAACTCGGGGCCTCGCTGAGAAAACCTTGGGAATAGGTTTTCTCAAACGGAGGGTAAGGTGTGATACATCACAGGTCAAGAGCGGATGCTTGTGCGCGAAAGGGGACTCGGTTGATCAGTCCTTCGGATGGGACGGCGAAGACCATCACGATCAGGGACGTCGCGGCCGCCGCCGACGTGTCGATCGGCACCGCGTCCAAGGCGCTCAACGGCCGCGGCCGGATGCGCGACGAGACCCGCGACCGGGTGCTCGCCGCCGCCGAGCGGCTCGGCTTCCGGCCCAATCCGCTGGCCCAGGGGCTGCTGGCGGGCCGCACGTACACGGTGGGCCTGGTCACGGGCGACAGCTTCGGCCGCTTCAGCATCCCGGTGATGCTGGGCGCCGAGGACGCGCTCGGCGCGGGGCAGATCTCGGTGTTCATGTGCGACACACGCGACGACCCGATCAGGGAGCGGCACTACGTCGAGCGCCTGCTGGCCAGGCGCGTCGAGGGCATCATCGTCACGGGGCGGCGCACCGAGCCGCGCGCCGGCATCGGCCATGACCTGCCCGTCCCCGTCGTGTACGCCATGACGCAGTCGACCGACGACTCGGACGTGTCGATCATCCCGGACGACGAGGGCGGCGGGGCGCTGGCCGCCCGCCACCTCATGGCGACGGGCCGCACCCGCATCGGCCACGTCACCGGGCCGCAGCGCTTCCAGGCCGCGCGGCGGCGCGCCCAGGGCCTGACCACCGCCCTCGCCTCGGCCGGGCTGTCACCGGCGAGCGAGATCCTGTACGGGCAGTGGAGCGAGGAATGGGGGCGGCAGGGGGCCGACGTGCTGCTGCACGCCGCGCCCGACGTGGACGCCATCTTCTGCGGGAGCGACCAGATCGCCCGCGGGGTCGCCGAGACGCTGCGCGAGCGGGGGCGGCGGGTTCCCGAGGACGTGGCGCTGGTCGGGTTCGACAACTGGGAGCCGATGGCGCTGGGGTGCCGGCCACCGCTGACGACCGTGGACATGAACCTGGGGGAGATCGGCCGGATGGCGGCCCGGCACCTGCTGGACGTCATCGCGGGCAAGCCCGCCACCGGCGGCGTCACGATCGTCCCGGCCAGCCTGGTCCTGCGCGAGTCCACCCGTCGCGCCGCCCCGTAGCGGGGGGCGCTGCAAGGCGCTGCAAGGGCGGCGGATGGGGTTGACCGGTGCTGTGTAACACCTTACTGTGCGCCAGGGAAAACCTATTCCCATCCTTAAAGGAGTCCGAATGGACCGAGGATGCCGCAGCGCCCCGAAAGCCGCCAGGGGCGCCAGGCGAATCACCGTGGCGGCAGTCGTACTCGCCTCCTTACTCACCGGCGTGTCGCAGCCCGCGCACGCCGCCGCGCCGACCGCGACGGTCGTCGACATGTTCGGCAGGACCGTCAACGACTACGGCGTCAAGCTCGTCGACTGGCAGGGCTACCTGGCCAACCCGTACGTCGAGCTCACCGTCAAACCCCCGACCGGCGTCCAGTACCCCGTCACGATCGACCTCAAGGCCGAGGGCACCTCCAGGCTCATGATGGACCTGCCCAGCCAGCTCACCGCCACCGGCGCCACCAAGACGCTGACGTTCGCGAGCGCGAGTGACCAGAAGGTGTTCCGCCTCGCGATCCACTCCAAGCGGGGCCCCGGCCAGGATGAAAGTTACACGCTCAAGCTGAACATCCGGGACGGGTCCGGCACGACGACCCTGCAGCAGCTGCCGATCCGGGTGCAGCAGGACGAGAAGACCGCGCTGCAGCCCAGCCTGCCCATCAACTTCGACTACCGCTACGACAACATCACCGGCTACTTCAACGAGCCGAACTTCAGGAACGCCGCCGAGGAGGCGGTGAAGGACTGGTTCAGGTTCTTCGACATGCAGCCGTTCGACACCGTCGCGGCCGGGGCGGAGAACAACCACCTGCCGGGCAACGACTGGCAGAACACCATCAACGTCACCAACAACGCCGCCTACAACGGCATGTACGTGTTCTTCCGCGGCATCCAGACCCCGTACTCGACCGGCTACCCCGCCGCCAACGGCAAGTACAGCACCCGGAACGGCCAGCAGCTCGCGGGCCCGCTGCACCGCTCGACCGCGATGATCTTCGAGTACGACGAGGCCGGCAAGCAGCTGTTCACCTCCCTCGCCGACGAGGACTGGTACAAGACGGAGATCGCCGGCTCGGTGCTCGACGTGCACGGCCTGGTCATGCACGAGTACGGCCACGCCGTCGCCTACCACAGCGACTGGGCCGGGATGCGCTCCTACGTGGCCTCAGGGGGCAATGACCCCGATGTCGTCGCCTACGAGGGCTACCCCGTCCCCCTGGACAGCAGCTACCACATCCCCGGCGACCAGAAGTACTGGGACCGGCTCAGCGGCCAGAACGGCGGCTGGACCCACATGTTCCCCACCCGCCGGTGGATGCTGACCAAGCTGGCGCTGCTGGTCGCGGAGAACGCCGGGTGGAAGCTCAACCGCAACCTCACCCCGTTCCTGCCGCCGTCCATCGTCACCACCTCCCTCCCGTCGGCCACGCCGGGCACCGCCTACAACCAGACCCTTCAGGCCAAGGGCGGCGTGCCGTTCTACGACTGGCAGGTCACCGGCGGTTCCCTGCCCGCGGGGCTCACGCTCGACCGGTTCACCGGAGCGATCAGCGGCACCCCCACCACGGCCGGGACGTCCGGCTTCACCGTCCAGCTGCGTGACTACGACAAGCTCAGCACGCCGCAGACCAGGACCTTCCAGCTGACGGTCGGCACCGGCGGCGGCACCTCCACCAACGTGGCCGGCAGCGCGACCCCGACGGCGTCGTACACCTCCCCGTGGGAGAGCGTGGCGGCCATCAACGACGGCATCGACCCGCCCAGCTCGAACGACACCGTCAACCGCCGCTGGGGCACCTGGCCCAACACCGGCAGCCAGTGGGCCGAGCTCACCTGGCCGTCCGCCCAGACCCTCAAATCCGCCGACGTCTACTTCTTCGACGACGCCGACGGCGTGCGCCTGCCCGCCTCCTGGAAGCTCCAGTACTGGAACGGCAGCGCCTACGTCGACGTCCCCGGCACGTACCCGATCGCCATCAACGCCTACAACAAGGTCACGTTCAACCCGATCAGCACCACACGACTACGCGTGGTCCTGCAGAGCGGCCAAGCCTCGGTGGGACTGCTCGAAGTGAAGGCCTACACCTAGAAGGGTTCAATGCGGAAGATCGCCATCTTCAGCGCGCTGGCTGCCCTGGCCGGCGCGCTGTCGGTCCCCTCTCCCAGCCTCGCCGCACGCCAGCCCGCTCCCGCGCTGGACGTGTTCGACATCTTCTACCGCAAGGTCAACGACTACGGCGTCCAGCTCGTGGACTGGCAGGGCTACCTCGCCAACCCCTACATCGAGCTGACCGTACGCGCGCCGAAGGTCCCCGGCATCCAGTATCCGCTGAAGGTGGATCTGCAGGCCAAGGGCACGTCCCGGCTGATGTTCAACATGCCGAGCGAGCTGACGGCCGCCGGGGCGACCAAGTCCTTCACGCTCACCGGCCCCGCCGACCGCGAGGTCGTACGGCTGGCCATCCACTCCAAGCAGAGCGGCGGCCAGGACGAGCAGCACCAGTGGATCATGAAGACCACGGACGCGAGCGGCGCCACCGGCACCCAGACCATGCCGATCCGGGTGCAGCAGGACGAGAAGATCCCGCTCAAGCCGACGATCCCCATCGACTTCGACTACCGCTACGACGACATCACCGGCTACTTCAAGGACCCCGGCGTCCGCAAGGCCGCCGAGGCCGCGGTGCGCAACTGGTTCGCGTTCTTCGACCTGCAGCCGTTCGACACGGTCCCGGCGGGCGACGAGGTCAACCGGCTGCCGGGCGATGACTGGCAGAACGAGGTCGAGGTCTCCAACGCCAAGCCGTACAACGGCATGTACGTCTTCTTCCGCGGCATCCAGACCCCGTACTCGACCGGCTACCCCACCATCAACGGCAAGTTCCACACCCAGAACGGCAAGCCCACCCCCTACCACCGCTCGACCAGCATGATCCTCGAGTACGACGAGCAGCTGATGAAGCTGTTCACCTCGCTCAAGGACGAGGACTGGTGGAAGACCGACCTCGGCCAGGTGATCGACATCGAGGGCCTGGTCATGCACGAGTACGGTCACGCGGTCGCCTTCCACAGTGACTGGCAGGGCATGGCCGACTACGTGGCCTCCAAGGGCAAGGACGACCAGGAGGTCATCGACTACCAGGGCTACCCCGTACCGCTCGACACCAGCTACCACGTGCCCGGCGACGACCCGTACTGGGACCGGATCAGCGGGCAGAGCGGCGGCTGGCGGCACGTCTTCCCGACCCGCAGGTGGGAGCTGACCAAGCTGTCGCTGCTGATCGCGGAGAACGCCGGGTGGAAGCTGAACAGGAAGCTGACCCCGTTCCTCAAGCCCTCGATCGAGACCGCCACCGTGCCCGCCGCCACGGTCGGCGCCGCCTACCAGCACAAGCTCGCCGCCAAGGGCGGCGTCCCGTTCTACGACTGGCAGATCACCGGCGGCTCGCTGCCGGAAGGGCTCACCCTCGACAGGTTCACCGGAGCCGTCACCGGCAAGCCCGCCAAGGCCGGGTCGTACGAGTTCACCGTCCAGCTCAGGGACTACGACAAGCTGAGCACCCCCGTCACGCGTGACTACAAGCTCACCGTCGGATAGCACGAAGGAGGGCGGCGGAGACCCCGCCGCCCTCCCCCTTTGCGTCTTTCGTCTTTCGTCAGAGGCCGTAGCGGCTCTTCAGGTGCCGCCACCAGTCCCGGAACATCCACTTGTCGAACTCCGTGATCTGCGCCGCGCTGCCCGCCTTCATCAGGAAGCAGCACTGGCCCGTCGGAGTCCAGTCGTAGAAGTCGTCCAGGCCGAACGAGTGGCCCATCTCATGCAGCAGGATGTGGATGTTGTCGGCGTTGAGGTTCGACATGTAGTACTCGCTGCCGATCCGCTGCCCCCAGTCGCCCCCTGCTCCCCCGCCGAACCCGGCGGTCAGCCAGAGCGACATGTCGTAGTGGTGCGAGGCGCCGCCCGGGCAGTTGGGGTACTGACCGCTCTGGTTGAAGAACCGGCCGCAGGGCTCGGAGCACTGGGGCGCGTTCTCGCGGATGTTGTTGACGTAGATGTCCACGGAGTTGTCGCTCCACTGCAGCTGCGCCCGGTCCCGTACGGCCCAGCCCACGACCTTGACCGGCACGTTCGCGTAGGGCCAGCCGTTGTGGCCGGCCATGACGTCCATCCACTTCTTGAACTGGCGGGCCAGCGCCGCGTGGATCTGGTCACGCTGCGCCGCGGTCACGGTGGCGGTGGTGTCCCAGCGTACGCAGTAGTTGATCGAGCCGCCGTTGGCCATGATCTGGTCCCAGCCGTAGTTGCGGAACCCGTACAGGTTGGGGTACGTGCTCTCGACGTGCTGCCAGACCTCGTTGAGCGGGGTGACCAGGTTGGCGGGCGGGTTCCAGTTCGAGGTGCCGCCGCCTGAGTCGGGGGCCCACGCCTTGACCTCCAGCAGGCCGACCGAGCCCGCGCCGCTCTGCAGCTGGACGCGCAGGCGCGTGGTGCTGACCTGCGTGAAGGTCACCTTGTTGTAGGCGTTGACGGCGATCGGGTACGAGGCGGAGATGTCGACGTAGGCGCTGCCGTTCCAGTACTGGAGCTTCCAGGAGGCGGGGACGCGGACGCCGCCGCCGTCGTCGAAGAAATACACGTCGGCGCCCTTGAGATTCTGGGTCGAGCTCCAGGTGAGCTCGGCCCACTGGGTGCCGGTGTTGGGCCAGGTGCCCCAGCGGCGGTTGACGGTGTCGTTCGAGCTGGGCGGGTCGATGCCGTCGTTGATGGCCGCCACGCTCTCCCACGAGGAGGTGTAGGAGGCGGACGGGGTCGCGGTGCCGGCCACGTTCGTGTCGGCCAGGGCGTTCTGGATGGGTAAGAAGAACGTGATGATCAGGAGGAGGGGCAGGACGGCCAGTCGTTTCATTCGGGCCTCTCTGGTTGTGGTAGCGCTAACATTCGAGGGTTCACCGGTAGGTGATGTCGGATGAGGAGTAGATGCAGTTCACGCCGTCGGCCCCGGATCCGATCTTCACCGGCTCCTGGCCCTTGGGGACGCCCCGGTACTTCTCGCAGATGGTGGCGCTGCCGTACACGGTGATCCGGCTGAACCTGGCCGTGTCGCCCCAGTTCGTGTTGATCCCGGCCAGAACCTTGGTGGTGCGGACGGTGACGCCGTCCATGACCACGTTCCGCCGGTAGGAGGTGGAGCAGTTTCCGCAGGCGCGGTAGAGCTTGCCCGAGCCGTGCACCTGGAAGTTCCTGATGGTCAGCGTGCCGGCGCCGTTGTGCTGGAACACCTTGTCGGAGGCGGACTTGGCGCCGCCGCCGTCCACCAGGTAGGTCGCCGACGAGCTGGACGACTTGAACGTCGCGGCGTCCTCGCCCACGTCGTTCCACCACACGTTGCGGATGGTGCACGAGCCCTCGCAATGGATGCCGTCGCCGGCCGGGGCGTCGATGATGACGTTCTGGATGGTGCCGCCGTTGGCCACGACGAACATCGGGTCCTGGCTCTCGCCCTGGCCGCCGTCGCCGATGCCGTAGTAGCGCTTCATGCCGCCATCGAAGAACGTGCCGGCGTTGCGGGTCGAGGTGAGGTGCACGCTGCCGGTGTCCGAGGGCCAGGGGCCGCTGCCGTCGGTCGGGGCTGCCTGCGCGGGCGGCGCCGAGGTGACGGCGGCCAGCAGTCCGGCGGCCATCGCTGTGGCCACCACGGTGGAACGGGATCGGAACGTCAAGGTCGCCCTCCCTTTTCGGTAAGCGCTTTCCCAGCGGGACTGAACCGCGCCTGCTTTGATCGCACGGGCACGGGTCCACGTCAAACCGCGAACGGGGTTGTCGCCGCCGACCTGCGGGTTCGGGCTGAAAGTTTCATCTTCCCGGGCCCCCTGAATTGTCGGCCCGGCCGCGTAGGGTGCCCGCATGGCGATGCTCATCGGGAGGGAACGACCCGCGGCCGTGCTCCGCGGCGAGGTCGAGCGCACGCTCGTCAGCCATGGCGCGCTGGTGCTCGTCACCGGCGAGGCGGGCATCGGCAAGAGCGCCCTGGTGGCGGGCGCGGCGGCGGAGGCCGTGCGCGGGGGCGCCCGGCTGCTCGGCGGCGCCTGCTGGGAGGGCGAGGGCGCGCCGGGCTACTGGCCGTGGGTCCAGGTGGTCCGCCGTCTCATGCCCGGGGCGACGCTGCAGAGCCCTTTTCTGGGCCTGGCCGGATCGGACGGGTTCGAGCTGTACGACGCGGTGACCGGCCTGCTGGTGGACGCCTCCCGCGAGCGGCCGGTGGTGGTCGTGCTCGAAGACCTCCATTGGGCGGACGCGGCCTCGCTGCGGCTGCTGGAGTTCGTGGTGCGTCATGCCTGGTTCGAGCGCCTGCTGGTGATCGGCACCTATCGTGACGCCGAGGTCGACGGGCCGCTGAGCCTGCCCCTGGAGGCCAAGGCCACCGTCCTAACGCTGACGGGGCTGGACCAGGAGGAGGTGGGCCGGCTGGTGTCCCACACCACGGGCGTGGACCCCGGCGAGGAGCTGGTGACGGAGATCCACCGGCGCACGGGCGGCAACCCGTTCTTCGTGGAGCAGACCGCCCGCCTGTGGCAGGGCGGGACCCCTCTCGCGACGATCCCGCCGGGGGTGGGGGCGGCCGTGCGCCGGCGGTTGTCGCGGCTGCCGGAGGGGGTGCTCGAGGTGCTGCGCATGGCGGCGGTCCTGGGCCGCGACTTCACCGAACCCACCCTCCACACCGCCCTCACTCCCCCACCCACCGACCCCCCACTCACCCCCTCCTCACCCCACAGCCCCTCACCCGACGACTCTCCACCTGACGGACCCCTGCCCTGCCGAGGATCCGGTTCCTCCCCCGCTCGCGGCGCCTCTCCGGCCCGGCAGGAGCTCGTGGCGACCGAGCTCTCGGTGCGGCGGGCCCTCGACCAGGCCGTGTCGGCCAAGCTCATCACCTCTCTGGGCTCCGGCCACCATGCCTTCATCCACGACCTCGTACGCGAGACCCTCTACGCCGAGCTGAACGAGCACGAAGTCCGTGCCCGGCACGCGGCCGCCCTCCGCGCCCTCGACCCGGCAGCACCCGCGATCCGCGCCCACCACGCGTACCTCGCCGCTACACCCGACGCCCCCGCCCTCCTCCTCACGGCGGCCAGGGACGCCGAGGCACGGATGGCGAACGAGGAAGCAGTCGGCCACTACCGGCGCGCCCTGGAGCTGACCCCCGCGGGGGAGACTCGCAGACGGGCCACGATCGGCCTGGACCTCGGCGTGGCGCAGCACCGCGTGGGCGACACCGCCACCGGCACCCGCACACTGGAGGCCGCCGTCGCCATCGCCCGTCGCCTCGACGACCCCGACCTGCTGGCCCTGACCGCCCTGAAGCTGCACGACCTCGGCCACACCGACCACGGCCGCTGGACCGACTTCGTCCACGAGACCCACCACCGCCTGGTCCTCCCACCCACCCCCACTGCCAACACGCCCGCCCACAAGATCACCGTCCCCGTACGGGGCGAACCCGCATACGGGCAACCCGGGGCTCAGAGCGCGCCGGATCAGGACAGGCCCAGCCCAGCGAGCGCAGTGGGCCCAGCACGCAACCACACCCCTACGACACACCGACGCAACGACATCGCGCAGACGTCCACCCACGTCTCCCATGGGACGAGCGACACCACGCGTGAAAGCGGAATCCCCCACCAGGGCCACACCACGCACGAAGGCAACACCAAGAGACGCCCGCACGGCGACACCACGGGTGAGCGCAACACCACAAGCTCGCGCGATATCACGGGCAACCGGTGCGGCGGCATCGCGCACACGACCACTGACCCGTCCCACGAGACGGCCGACACCGCAAGTCAGCACGACACCGCACGGGACCGCAATGCCCTCCACGAACGCAACGCCCCGCGCGAGATCGACCACCTGCCCGGAGGCGACGCCCAGCCCGGAGGCGACGCCCAGCCCGGAGGCGACGCCCAGCCCGGAGGCGACGCCCAGCCCGGAGGCGACGCCCTTTTCAGGGATGACACCACACCCGACACCGCTGGCTACGGCCGAGGGCGGTTGGATGTTGCCGCCCGGGAGTTGAGCGAGGTCGCGGCGGAGCTGGCCAGACAGGGGGAGGATGACGAAACACTCGGCTTCAGCCTGCTGACCAGACTGGGGGCCATTTGGGGGCCGGGCAGCGCGGCCGAACGACTGGCCGTCACCGAGGAGCTGTCGACCGTGGCGCGGCGAAGCCGGGATCCACGGCTGGAGTTGACCGCGCGCTCCTGGCGCGTCGGGGCGCTGCTGGAGATGGGTGATCCACAGTGCCTGCCCGAGCTGCAGGCATTCGCCACGCGCGCCGAAGGTGCCGAGCTGGCGCTGTTCCAGCACGAGGCCACGGTCCTCAGAGCCATGTTCGCCACGCTCACCGGACGCTTCGACGAGGCGGCGACGCACATCGACGCCGCCTACGAGCTGGGCGAGCAACCAGGCATCGGCCGACGTGACCTGCGCTGGATGCAGCGGTGGTCGGCTGCGACGCTCAGGGGCCGCTTCGACGTTGCCGACAGCGTACTGGCGGAGATGGAGCTCGCGGGCAGCCATCACTTCCTGCTCTACCGCGCCGCGACGGCGGTGCAGCGCGGCGACGAGGGTGCGGCGCGCCACCTGGCGGAGGTCGTGACGCCGGGCGAGCAGTACCTACGGTGGATGGCGCCGCTGTGGCTGAGGCTCCAGGCGCAGGCGGCCGCCCTGTCCAAGGATCCAGTGCTCTGCGAGCTCGCGCGGGCCGCGATCACCCCGTACGTCGGCCAATGGGGTGTGACGGCCACGGTCGCCGTCGAGGGGCCGTTCGCGCACTGGGCGGCGGTGCTCGACGCCGCCCAGGAACGCTGGGACGAGGCCGTCGACGGGTTCACCGCCGCCTGTCGCGCGGCCGACCTGCTGGGTGCCCGACCCTGGTCGATCGAGTCCTGCGCCCGCCTGGCCGAGGCGCTGCAGGCGCGCGGCGACGACCCCTCCACGCTGATCGCGCAGGTCGAGCGAGACGCCGCCGCCCTCGGCATGCTGGTACGCCTGCCGCGTCCCGCAGCCAACGCCTTCCGCCTCGACGGCGGGGTCTGGACCCTGACCTTCGCCGACCGCACCGTGCACCTGCCCGACTCCAAGGGCCTGGCCGACCTGCGCGTCCTGCTCGGCCGCCCTGGAAGCGACGTCTCGGCGGTCGAGCTGCTGAACCCGGCCGGCGGCGAGGTCGTGCTCGCCACCCGGAGCATGGGCGGTGACGACGTACTGGACGATGAGGCCAGGACCCGCTACCGGAGGCGGCTGGAGCTGCTCGACGACGAGATCGACCGGGCGGCCGGGCTGGGCGACGACCGCCGGGCGGCCGAGCTCGACGCCGAGCGCACGGCGCTGCTGAACGAACTACGCACGGCCGCGGGGCTGGGCGGCCGCCCGCGCCGGCTCGGCGACGAGGCCGAACGCGCCCGCAAGGCGGTCACCAACCGGATCCGCAACACACTGCGCCAGCTCGACCAGCGCCACCCGGAACTGGCCGCCCACCTGAGATCCTCGCTCTCCACCGGCGCCACATGCCGCTATCACCCCAGCCCCGAGGTGCGCTGGCCACCGTGACAACCGGCCCTTGAAGGCGCCGGCCACCGCAACGACCGGCCGTTTGGATACCGGTCGCCGCCTGGGCAGCGTCACCCATGTCACCGAGTTGCCGTTACCGGGCACCCGCCGCCGTCACCGGGCGGAGTCAGCGGAGCTTCGCGAAGAACGCGGTGACATCCTCGGCGAAGAGGCCCGGCTGCTCGGTGGCGAAGAAATGGCCGCCCTTGTCGTATTCGGCCCAGTGCACGATGTTGTGGTCGCGCTCAGCCCAGGGGCGGATGGTGACGTCGCAGGGCTTCGACACGAGCACGCCCGTCGGCACAGTGCCCCGCGCCGCCGCAGCCCAATCCCCCGCACCACCCCAGTCGCCCACACCACCCGAGTCGGAAGCCCCCGAAGCGGCCGTACCGCCACCACCCAAACCGGACGCACCCGAGCCCGACATACCCGAGCCGGACGCGCCACCAC
Source organism: Nonomuraea sp. NPDC051941 (assembly GCF_044593615.1). Lineage (NCBI taxonomy): Bacteria > Bacillati > Actinomycetota > Actinomycetes > Streptosporangiales > Streptosporangiaceae > Nonomuraea > Nonomuraea sp. NPDC051941. The sequence goes on along the minus strand of NZ_JBIUCF010000010.1, from coordinate 67,227 downwards.
CCGAACCAGCCACCCCCAAGCCCGACACACCCGAACCGGACGCGCCACTCCAATCACCGGCACCACCCAAATCGGAGGCACCACCCGAGTCGGGAGCATTCGCATCGGGCGTGCCGGCCCAGTCTTCGGAAGTGCCGCTCGAGACGGACTCGCCGTTTGAGGTGGTGGCCCAGTCGTCTGCGCCGGCTTCGCTCCAGTCGGCCGCGCCCATGCTCTCGTAGTAGAACTGCGCCGACGACCCCGCAGTGCCGGTCAGCCAGTAGATGGTGACGTTGGTCAGCATGAGGTCGCGGTCGAGCGAGTCCTCAGGCAACCCCTCCACCGGGTCCGTCAGCTCCTTGAACTTCTCCATGATCCACGCCAACTGCCCCACCGGCGAATCATGCAGCCCGTACGAGACCGTCTGCGGCCGCTTCGACTGGGTCTGGAGGTAGCCGTCATTGAAGTTCTGCATCGTGTCCCAGCGCCGCCGCTCCTCCTCCGTCAGCCCGTCCATCTCCCCCTCCTGGCCGACGGGAAAGGTGATGGCGGCGTTGAGGTGGACGCCGACGACGTGGTCGGGGGCGTGTTTGCCCATCTCCGGCGCGATGAAGGAGCCGCTGTCCCCGCCCTGCACCCCGTACCTGTCGTAGCCGAGCAGCGCCATCAGCTGCGTGAAGGCTCTGGCGGTGCGGGCGGGATCCCAGCCGGGGCCGGACAGCGGGGCGGAGAAGCCGAAGCCCGGCAAGGAGGGGATGACCAGGTGGAAGGCTCGCGAGAGGGGCTCGATGACGTCCAGGAACATCACGAACGTGCCCGGCCAGCCGTGCAGGAGCATGAGCGGCAGGGCGGACGGGTTTTCGGAGCGGATGTGGGCGAAGTGGATGTTCTGCCCATCGATCGTGGCGGTGAACTGGGGGATCTCGTTGAGCCTGGCCTCGTGGGCGCGCCAGTCGTAGCCGGTGCGCCAGTATTCGGCCAGGTTCTTGAGGTAGTCGAGGGGGACGCCGCGCTCCCATCCGGTGCCGGGGAGCTGGCCCTGCCAGCGGGTCATGGCCAGGCGGGTACGGAGATCCTCCAGGTCCTGCTGGGGAACTTCAATACGAAAAGGGCTAATTGTCATGATATTTCTCCTGTTAATGGGCTAAGGGCGGAAGGCGGCGGCGTGCTCCGTGGCCCACTGGGCGAACGTGCGCCCGGGACGGCCGGTCACCTGCTCGACGGTGGGCAGCACGACCGAGGCGGCGTCCGGCGGCTTGGCCCCGAGCCGGACCGCGAACTCGATCAGCTCCTCCCCCGCCCCCCATGCCTCCATCGACGCCCGGTACTGCGCCTCGCTCAGCTCCTCGAACCGGATCTCCCGCCCGACGGCCTCGCCGATCACGCGGACCCGCCGCTCCGGGGTCAGCGCCTCCGGCCCGGTGACCAGGTACGCCTGCCCGGCGTGCCCCTCCTCGACCAGCGCCGCCACCGCGACGGCGGCGATGTCGGCCTCGTGCACCACGGCCCCCGGATGGTTGCCGAAGGCCCGAACCACACCCTCCTCGCGGATCGATTCGGCCCATTCGAGCGCGTTGGTCATGAACTCCACGCAACGCAACTGCGTCCAGCCGAGGTCCCCGGCCCGCAGCGCCTCCTCGACCGAGCACTCGTCCCAGCTGCTCAGCACGCTGACGCGGGTCACGCCCGCCTTCGCGGCCAGCTCGACGAGCTCGGGCCCGGTCTGGAGCGCCGCCTGGTCATCACCGGCGACGGTGATCAGGTGCAACCCGGTCACGCCTTCCAGCGCGGGGCCCAGGGACTGCGGCGCGGTCAGGTCGCCGTAGGCCACCTCCACGGACCCGGGCAGCCGCGCCGCCGCCGGGTTCCTGGTCAGGGCCCGGACCCGCTCGCCACGCGCGACGAGCTGCGCCACGATCTGGCGGCCGACCGTGCCGGTGGCGCCGGTCACGAGAATCGTCATTCTTTCCTCTCATCCGAAGGCCTCGAACGTCTCGACAGGCAGGCGCCACACGGGAAATAGCACCCGCTACACGGGTGGAGGCTCCGTCCCAGGCCGTGCCGCATGACCGCGCCCGCCATCGATGGCGTACCGGACGAGGGCTCTGGCGGCCCGAACGCACGCGCTCGGCGTGGGACGCATGTTCAGACAGCTCGGCCCCGTCATCGATGACAGCCTGGCCACTTTGGAGGGCCCCGCCCACCTGCGGCGCCGCCGCCTGATCCACCCGCCGTTCCGCGCCCGCGAGATCCCCGGGTACGCCGGCGTCATCACCCGGCTCGCCCGGGATCTGAGCGGCTCGTTCAAACCGCGCGAACCCGTACGCGTCGACCGCGCGCTCTAGCGGCTGACTCTCACCGCCACGGCCGAGACCCTGTTCTCGGTGGACCTGGCGGGTCCGGTCGTGGCGGAGGTCGATCGGTCGTTGCCGGTCGTCACCAGCGGCGTGGCACTACGCGCCTTCCTGCCACGCGCGTTCGAGCGGCTCCCGTCCGGCGTGGCCCGCCTCCCGCACACCGGCCTGGTCTTGACCGAGGCCAACCGCCTGTACTCGGCTCTGCTCTCATGCGGGCCACCGCCGCCCATCGACCTCGACGAAGCTCGCCGGGCGAACGCCTCGCGCCCGGCACGGACATCCTGCTCAGGCCTTATGTGATCCGGCGCTTCTTCGACGACCGCTTCGACCCCGGCCGTGCCCACCACATCCCGCGCAAGGCGTAGCTGCCGTTCGGCGCGGGCCCGCACAAGCGCATCGGCGGCGCCCAGCCCTGGGCCGAGCCGGTCATCGTACCGGCCACACGGTAACCGCCGTCCCCAGCGCCGTCCCCCGGCCGGACACCCTTCTCATGATCCCCGAACCCGCACGTGAGCGCCCGGCGAGCGACATTTGACAAATTCACCTTCACCTGCTCTCTCAATTTACCTGGAGAGCGCCTTTAATTGATTTGTCAAATCGCCTCGATAAAGTCTCGAGTGGTCAAAATGAAGCGCTACCGTAAATGCATGGAATTTCGTCGTCTCGGCCGTAGCGGCCTGTCCGTCAGCGCGATCTCCTACGGCCACTGGCTCGCATACGACGCCCCCGACCAGGAAGAACGTGCGCGAGCGTGCGTCACGGCGGCGCTGGACGCGGGCATCACCACATTCATCACCGCGGACGCGTACGCGAACACCGCAGCCGAGTCGGTGCTCGGCCGCGCGCTGAAAGGACAGCGGCGGGAAAGTCTGGAGATATCCACGAAGGTGTTCTGGCCCACCGGGCCGGGCGGGCCCAATGACAAAGGCCTGGGCCGCAAGCACGTCATGGAGTCGGCACGCGCGTCGCTGCGGCGGCTGGGCACCGACTATCTCGATGTGTACCAGGCGCATCGATTCGACCGGACGGTGCCGCTGGAGGAGACCATGGTGGCGTTCGCCGATCTGGTCAGGCAGGGCCATGTGCTCTACGTCGGCGTCTCCGAATGGACGGCCGAGCAGATCACGAGGAGCGCCGCGCTCGCCCGGGAGCTGCACGTGCCGTTGGTCTCCAACGAGGCGCAGTACAGCGCGTTGTGGCGGGTGATCGAGGCCGAGGTCGTGCCGGCGTGCGAGCGGGAAGGGCTCAGTCAGCTCGCCTGGTCCCCTGTCGCGCAGGGCGTACTGACGGGCAAGTATCGGCCGGGGCAGCCGGCGCCCGCCGGGTCGCGCGGCGCCGACCTGAACGGTGCGGGCAGTTTCATCCAGCCCTTCCTGCGCGAGGACGTACTGGTACGGGTGCAGCGGCTGCGTCCTCTGGCCGATGAGGCCGGGCTGTCGCTGGGACAGCTCGCGCTGGCCTGGGTGTTGCGGCGCCCCAACGTGGCTTCGGCGATCATCGGGGCATCGCGGCCCGAGCAGGTGCGGGAGAACGTCGAAGCGGCCGAGGTCCGGCTCGACGCCGACCTCATGGAGCGCATCGATCAGGTGCTGGACGGCGTTGTCGAAACGAACCCGGCGCTGACGACGAGCCCGTAAAGGGCCTTCGCCCAGCTCGACCGGGCACGGGTTGGTCTTGACCCGGAAAACGGCACAGAGTCAGCCACCACGGCGGTCGTCGACGATCACGGCCAGGCCAGGCCATACGCCCGCAAAGCGGCGCAGGTCGTCGGCGAGCAGGGGAAGGTGCGCGCCGGGAAGAAAGTGCACGGTCGTCCCCGTGGTGCCGTCGCCGGCGAGGGGCTCCAGGCCGGTGACGGGGACGCCGTGCTCGTACCGCTGGGTCCAGGACCCGTTCAGGCGGCGGTTGGTGTGGACAAGCCACTCGCTGAGCGCGGCGACGACGGACATGCCGCGGCGCGGATGCCCGTCGGCAAGCACCTCCGCGCCCGGGTCGTCGAAGAAGCGCAGGTCCTTGGACGCCATGACGGGCTTCTTCACCGGCCGCCCCTGCTCGTCGAAGCGGGTGTCGGTGCCTCGCCCCTCGTCGGCCACGGACACCGAGCCGTCGGCGTGGAGGATGACGGTGCAGCGTCCGGCGCCCGTGCTCGCCGCCTCGTCGGCCGGGTAGGCGAGGACTTCGAGGATCAGGTGCCGGACGCCGCCGGGGGCGAACTCGTCCGGGTTCTCCCGGATGCGGGCGAGGTGGCCGAGGTCGACGTCGGCCGCCCAGTCGTGGGTGGTGTTACGCCAGGAGGCTCGGGGTGCGCTCACCCCCGCACCCTATCCACGGCGGCTGCGGACAGAGCGTAGGTGACGCCGGTCAGGCGTTCGGACAACTGCCAGAGGCGTGCGGCTGTGGCCATGTCGCGGATGGCGCGCTCACGAGTACGACCGGTGGGCTCTCCGCGCAGTTGCAGCGGCCCGTCGGGAACGATGTAGCTGCCGCCGGGCAAATCCGGCGCGGTCGCCGCGTACAGAGAGGTCTTCGCCCCTTCCGGAGTGGGCCGGAAGGCCACGCGCACCAGCAGGCGGGCAAGGGCCGCATACAGCCGTCCCCTGCCGCTGTTGGCGCCGCCGGTGAGCACGTTGGTGCGGGTCAGACCGGGGGCGACTGCCATGCTGCGCAGCCGCTGTCCGGCGGCGTCGGCCCGGCGCTGCAGTTCCATCGCGAAGTAGAGGTTGGCCCGCTTGGACTGCACGTAGGCGAACGCCGTCCGGTAGCCGCGTTCGGCGTTGAGGTTGGCCAGGTCGAAGCGGGCGAATCGCTGGCCCTCGCTGCTGACGGTGACCACCCGCGGATCGGGCGCGGCGAGCAGATGCGGCAGGAGCAGACCGGTCAGGGCGAAGGTGCCCAGGTGGTTGACGCCGAACTGCGACTCGAACCCGTCGACGGTCAGTGCGTACGGCACCATCGCCACCCCGGCGTTGTTGACCAGCAGATCGATCCGGCCGCGGTCCCAACCGGCGGCGAACTCCCGGATGGAGGCCAGGCTGCCCAGGTCCACCCGGCGCAGATCCACGCGAGCGCCGGGCACCTCATCCCGCATGCGAGTGAGGGCGGCCTGGCCGCGTTCGGGATCGCGGCAGGCCAGCACGACGTGCGCGCCACGACGGGCCAGCTCCCGGGCGGTTACGTAGCCGATGCCGCTGTTGGCTCCGGTCACCACAGCGACGCGCCCGGTCTGGTCGGGGATGGCACGGAGAGTCCCGGAGGGAGAGTTGCGCATGATGTACCACCTCAAGGGGATGCGTCCACAGGTATCGCAACTTCGAGTTGCGATACATTCATCCTGTCAGCACCCTCCGAATATCGCAACTTGGAGTTGCAATGCAGTCCGATCCTTCCACCGCCAGGCCGGTCGGCCGCGGCGCCAAAGTACGCGCCGCCGTCCACGCCGCCACGCTCGCCGAGCTCGTGGACAAGGGCTACGCCGCATTGACCATCGAGAACATCGCCCAGCGCGCCGGAGTCCACAAGACGACGGTGTACCGGCGGTGGAAAGATCGAGAGAGCCTGCTCACCGACGCCCTGTCCGAGCACATGGCGCTGGACATCCCCGTCCCTGACAGCGGAGCGATCGAGACCGACCTGCGGGCGCTGGCACGCTCGCTCGCCCAGGCGTTCACCAGCCCGACCGGGCAGGCCATCCTCGCCGCCATGTTCACCGGGGCCGCCCACCTTCCGGAAATCGCCGCAGCCCGGCGTCACGTGTTCGAGGACCGGCTCGCCAGAGCCGAACCGGTGGTCACGCGCGCCATCGAGCGCGGCGAACTTCCCGGCGGCACCGACCCCGCCGAGCTGTTGAAGACCTTGGCCGCACCGATCTACCTGCGTCTGCTCATCACCGCCGAACCGGTCGACGAGACGACCGCCGACCGGGCGGTGCGCGTCACGCTCGCCGCCGCGCACGCCGGCGCCCTGCAGCCGGTCAACGGATGACACGGGCGCGGCCGGCCCAGCCCAGGTCGCCGGTCAGCCTCGGTGGCGGGGATAGGCGGAGGCGATGAGGCGGCTCAGGAATCGGTCGAGGTCGTCGAGTCCGTAGGAGGCGAGCACGTCGGGCGGCTGGGTGAGCAGGTAGGTCAAGGCGCTGTTGACGGCCAGGGTCACCATGGCGGCGCTCTCACGGGTGACCGGGAGGCCGGCGGCCTGCTGGGCGGCCAGGTGGAGGTCGAGGTCGGCGCGGGAGAGCCGGGCCAGGGTCTCCTGCACCTGGGGATTCCTGGCGGCCTCGGCGTGCAGCTCGATGTAGGCCAAAACCCGGGACCGGTTCACTGTCATCGCCCTCTCGATCATCAGGCGCAGCAACGCGAGCAACTGGTCGACGGTGTCGATCTCGGCCTGCTGCAGCTCGCTCCAGTAGCGCTCGACGCACCGCTCGGCGGCGGCCTGGAGCAGGCTGTCGCGGGTCGGGAAGTAGTTCTTGGCCGTGCCTTCCGGCAGCTCGGCAGCACGGTCCACCGCACGGTGGGTCAGCCCTCTGCCACCCTCCCCCGCCAGCACCTCGATAGCCGCGTCGCGCAACCGGTCGCGGCGGTCCCTGTTCTCCACCATGGCCCCCATCCTCCCGCCTTTGTGCAATCACCATAGCTGTGGTACCACATGTGTGGTGATTGAGATGAAAAGAGCTCTCGTCGTCGGCGCCGGAGTCGGCGGGCTGACGACCGCGATCGCACTGCGCGCGATCGGCTGGGATGTTTCGATCTTCGAGCGATGGCCTCGGGTCGTCGCCGAAGGCACGGCGCTGGGCCTCCGCCCGGACGCCCAGGCCGGCCTGGGCCGGCTGGGACTGGGCGAGCAACTGCGCGAACGCACCGTCCCCTACCGGCGCGCGCAGATCCGCACCCCCGATGGCAGGCGCCTGGCCGACCTGCCGCTGGAGCGCATCGAACGGCGCGGAGGGGCGCCGGTCCGCATGCTGTCGCGGGTCTCGCTGATCGAGATGCTGGTGCAGCAGGTGGACCCGGCGACGATCAGCACGGGCGTGGAGATCACCGATCCCGCCGCGCTACGCGCCGGCTACGACCTGGTCGTGGGCGCCGACGGGGTGCGCAGCGCGGTGCGCCAGGCGTTCTTCGGCACCGCGACCCGTCCCCGCTACGCGGGCATCGTCGCCTGGCGCGGCGTGATCAAGGGCTTCGAGCCGCAGGACTACGGCGAGACCTGGGGGTGCGGGCAGATGTTCGGGATGACGCCGCAGGCTCCGGGGGTGACCAACTGGTACGCGCCCGTACGCACCCCGGAAGGGGTTCGCGAGAGCCTCGACGACCTGCGCGCACGCTTCGCCGGCTGGCACGACCCCATCCCCCGCGTGCTCGCGGCCGCCGAGGCGGACGCCGTGCTGCGGCACGAGGTCTACGACCTGGCGCCACCCCTGGGGTCCTACGTCACGGGGAACGTGGCGCTGATAGGAGACGCGGCCCACGCGATGACCCCGGCGCTGGGGCAGGGCGCCTGCCAGGCCCTGCTCGACGCGGTCGAGCTCGCCGGCTGCCTGCGTACGCACCCCGGTGACGTGGCGAAGGCGCTGCTCTCCTATGACGCACGGCGGCGCCCGGCCGCCCAGCGGATGGTCACCGCCTCCAGCTGGATGACCCGCGTGGCCGGAGCCGGTCGCCTGGCAGGGCCGCGCAACACTCTGATGCGGATGCTGCCCATCTAAGCCTACGAGAGGACCTTGAGCAGCCGGTCGGCCAGGACGGCTGCCGAGGCCGGGTTCTGGCCGGTGAACAGGTTGCGGTCGACCACCGTGTAGGGCTTCCACACCTCGCCCTTGGAGAAGTCCACGCCCAGGTCGATGAGCTCGTCCTCCAGCAGCCAGCGGGCCTTGGGGCCGAGACCGACCGCGTTCTCCTCCTCGTTGGTGAACGCGGTGACCCGGTAGCCGGCGAAGGGCGACACGCCGCGGATCCTGGTCGCCAGCATCGCCGCCGGGGCGTGGCAGACGACGGCCAGGGGCTTGCCGGAGGCCAGCGCCTCGGTCAGCAGCCGGCCGGCGTCCGCGTCGACGCACAGGTCTTCCATGGGGCCGTGGCCACCGGGGAAGTAGACCGCGTCGTAGTCCTCCAGCCGGGCGTTCGCCAGTCGGATCGGCCGCCGCATCTCCTCCGCGGAGCGGATGATCGCCTCCAGGTCGAGAGCGATCTGAGCGCTACCGGCCATTTCGGGGCGCAGGCTCATCATGTCGACGGTCGGGACCACTCCGCCGGGCGTGGCGACGACGATCTCGTGGCCGGCGTCGGTGAGCGCCTTGTACGGGGCCGCGAACTCCTCGGCCCAGTAACCCGTCGCATGCCTGGTGCCGTCCTTGAGCGTCCAGTATGCCGTCCCGGTCATCACGAAAAGTAGCTTCGCCATCGGACAACCGCCTCCCCGTCCTGCGTCTACAGCATTTTATGTCCGGCGTGATGTGCCGGATGAAAGCCTCCCATGCCGATATTGTTCTCTTTTTGCCAGGCGCCGAGTTTCCGACGGTAGCCGGGACCGGATATTCACCGGCGAATGATGAAGGGGTTACGAAAACGAGGCCGATCGCTCACACGGCGTTTCCCGTCGCGCCTGAAAGCCTTGCCGACCTGTAGACCTTTGAGAATGAAAAGGCAGCGAGGCTGAGCCGCCATTTGGCCGTCAGAGCCTAGCGTCAGATCCATGACCTCACCGACCCGGTTCGCCCTGACCGAGCACTCAGCCGCATTGTGGCGAGTGACGTTCGACAATCCTCCCGTCAATCTCGTCGACGCGACGATGACAAGCGAGTTGAATGCCCTGTTCGCGCGCGCCGAGGCGAGCGACAGTCTCGCGGTCATCATCTTCGACAGCGCCGACCCCGACTTCTACCTGGCCCACTACGACCTGTCCGACAGTGACGAGGTGAAGCGCGTCCTGGCCCGTCCGGAGGAGGTCCACCCGTGGACGGCGCTGCTGACCCGTCTCAGCTCCCTCCCCGTGGCGACCATCTCCTCCATCAGGGGCAGGGCACGCGGTGCGGGGAGCGAATTCCTCCTCGCCACCGACATCCGCTTCGCCAGCCGCGAGAAGGCCATCGTCGGTCAGTTCGAGATCGGCATGGCCGCCATCCCGGGTGGCGGACCCGCCACGCGTCTGCCCGGTCTGGTCGGACGGGGCCGGACCTTCGAGATCCTCTTCGGCGGGCTCGACTACGACGGAGCGCTCGCCGAAATGTACGGGTACGTGAACCGGGCCCTGCCCGACGACGACCTCGACGGCTTCGTCGACGCGTTCGCGTCCCGCGTCGCCTCCTTCGACCTGCAGACGATCAGGGACATCAAGCACTTCGTCAACCTCGCCACGCAGCGGCCCGTGGCCGAGTTCAAGGACCAGATGGATGCCTTCTGGGCCGCGGTGACCCGTCCGGCCCAGCAGCACATCGCGAGGCACCTGTTCGAGGCGGGACTCCAGCAGCGAAGCGACGTCGAACGCGACCTCCCGCATTGGGTGACGCGGTTCCCGTACCGCCCCGGCTCCGACGGGAAGTAGACGGCCCGAACTTCGCCCTCGGGCCACCGTTGGGCCACAGACGACGGACCTCAGCCCGGGCTGAACCAGCGGGTGAGGGCCGCCTTCAGGCTGTCGGGGTCCGCGCCCGCCCAGGCGACGTAGCCGTCCGGCCGGATGAGCAATGCGGGTGCCACGTCGGCGGCGGTTGCGGTCACACGGCGCACCCGGTCGTTCCAGGGCTCTGCGGTGGCGGCGAGGTCGTTCCCGCCGGTGAGGTCGAGAAGCAGGGGGCTGGCGTCGCGCAGGAGCTCGGCGAGGCGCCGCGCGTGTCCGTCGCCGGTGGTCAGCTCAAGGGATGGTACGAACCAGCCGGTGGGCGCGGCGGGGTGTTCCTCGCCCATGTCGTAGCGGACATCGGCGCCCGCCAGCAGGGCGGCGACCAGGTGCAGGTTCTCGGTGTGGCCGAGGAGTTCGGCGAAGAGCAGGCGCAGGGCGGTGACATCGCCTCCGGGCGCCATCAGGGCGGTCGCGGCCTGCGTGTGCATGAGCACGCGTTCGCCGCTCGCGTGGCGTTCGCTTCCGTAGCTGTCCAGCAGGCCTTCCGGGGCCCAGCCCTGCAGTGTGGCGGCCAGTTTCCAGGCCAGGTTGGCCGCGTCCTGCAGCGCCAGATTCAGGGTCGGCCCGTGGCTGACATGGGCGGCGTCGCCGGCGATGAAGACTCGGCCGTCGCGGTAGCGGTCGGCGAGCCGGGAGTTGCGGCCGCACTGGCGGCGAAGCAAGGTGGGCGCACCCTCGGGCGGCGCGGTCAGGGGCAGGCGCACTCCGAGAACCCGCTCAACGCTGTCCTCCATCTCGGCCATCGTCATCGGCGCGCCCGGCCCCGGGAAATCGCCTGCCGGGTGATCTTCCCATTCGGCGGTGTTGACCAGCGGCCGCTCCGGGTCGTGCGCGAGGAGGGTGAAAACGCCCCGCTCGGTACGGTGGAAGTGCGCCGGGATCTCGCCGAGGCCCTCGATCACGACCCGTCCCCCCGGCGCGAAACGGAAGCGGTCGCTCGGCCCGATGAGGGCCGTCCGGTCGACGACATTGTCGTCGCTGGTGCCGAGGAAGGCGATTCCCGCCTGCCTGCGAACCAGGCTGTGGCCGCCGTCGCAGCCGACGAGGTATCGGGTCGTGAAGGTCGTCTCGATTCCGTCCGCACCGCGTGCCACGACGTCGACCTGGTCATCGTTCTGGCTGAAGGACAGCACGTCCCAACCTCGCCGGACCTCCGCGCCGAGTTCTGCCGCGCGCTCGCCGAGCACCCGTTCCAGGTCACGCTGGTTGACCGGCAGGAGATACATCGGGTTATCGCTGCCGAGCACGTGCAGCGGCAGGGGCATCCCGCCGAAGAAGAACCCGGGCGCAGGCACCGGTGCCCCTCGGCCCCCGCAGCGTTCCAGGAGGCCGCGGTTGTCCAGTAACCGCACGACCTGACCAGCGAGGCCGTGTGCCTTGTCTGCCGGGTCCGGTTCCGGCCGTCGTTCCAGCACCAGGGGCCGGGCTCCCGCGAGGCGGAGCTCGCAGGCCAGAAAGAGGCCGGCGGGTCCACCGCCGACGATGATGACGTCGAACATCCCTGACGCCTCCTTAGGATACGCAGCTGTATCTAACGGCGGACACCGTAAGTCACCGCGATAAGATACGCAAGTGGATCCTAGGTACGAGCGGATCGCGGATGAGCGCGGGACGATCGGGGCGCAGGCGGCGGAACGCCGTACCGACGGCGGCGCATCCCGTCGCCGTGGCTCCGAACTCGAGGGCGCGATCCTCGACGCCGCGTGGGACGTGCTGATCGAGCACGGATACCACGGCTTCACCTACGAAGCGGTCGCCGCCCGCGCCGGCACGAGCCGTCCCGTGCTCTACCGGCGCTGGCCGCAGCGCGACGACCTGCTGCTGGCCACGCTCACCAAGTTCTGGCAACCGATCGCGGTGCCCGACACCGGCAGCCTCCGCGACGACGCGATCGGCTTCCTCCGCAACGCCAACGCCGACCGCGCGCCCACGATCACGTTCATGAGCGTGCAGCTGGCGGACTACTTCCGCGACGCCGGCACCAGCTTCGGCGAGCTGCGCCGCACCCTCCTCCCGCCGGGCCAGGCGACCGCCTTCGAGACGATCGTCGCCCACGCGGTCGGGCGCGGCGAGCTGCCCGACGTGCCACGCCCGTCCCGCGTGGTGAACCTGCCGTTCGACCTGCTGCGCCACGACCTGCTCACGACGATGCGCGCGGTGCCGGACGAGTCGATCGTCGAGATCGTGGACGAGGTGTGGCTGCCGCTGCTGGGGACACGACCCCGCCCCCAAGCACCGCGACCGGGCCGTCTCTGAAGCCAGGTCGACGAGACGGACGGGGGCGCCATCGGGCCACAGCGCCGGTGGTACGGGACACGCACCTCAACGTTCGCGAAGACATCTGATGATCTCGTCAATCACCGGCGCCCCTGCCGCGTTCGGGCTACAGTTTGCAGTCATGATCACGGAGGAAGTGCTGTGAAACAGTCCAAAGCCCAACGAATCGGCCGGTCGGCGCTGGTCACGGCGCTGGCCGCCGGCGTCATGATGGCAGGCATCGTTCCCGCGGCGAACGCCGCTGCCACCGCCCAGAAGAGGACGCTAGGGCCGTTCGGGTACGGCAACATCAAGCTCGGGATGACGGAGGCGCGGGCCAGGGCGACCGGGAGGATCGTCCGCAAGACCATCAACGTCCCCACCAAGTGCTCGACTTATGACCTGAAGGAGCGGCGGTACAGCGGTAACCGGGCAGGGATGTACATTTCGAAGAAGCAGGGCGTGGTCACGATCTCCGCGCCGGGCCGCGGCGTCAAAACGCCTCAGGGCATCGGCATAGGCGCCACTCCCGCGCAGTTGAAGGCCGCCTACCCCAACCTGAAGCAGAATGCGCTGTACGGCACCTTCGCCACCGTGCCGGGCAACCCCAAGGCGTCCTACGTCTTCCTCGTGTCGAAGAGGATGGTCCTCGGGGTGACCCTGGTCCTGACCGCTCAGGACTGCTTCGGGTAGCGGCCCCGTCACAGGTGCTCGGCCGAGACCGCGAGACCCGGTGGCAGGCCTGCCTGGCGCCCGAACAGCTCAACGGCGGCCTCGCTGAGGCGGGCTCTGTCGATGGAATCCGTTCATGGAGACGGGTACGGGGAGCTCAGGCTCCAGACCCGGACCTTGCCGTCGTTGCCCCCGGAGACCGCCACCAGGCGGCCGTCCAGGTGTCCGGTTGCCACCGCTTCGATCAGGCCCACGTGGTCCTTGAAGGGTTCGCCGATCGGCTTGCCGGTCGCCAGGTCCCACACCCGTACGGTCTGGTCGTTGTAGCCGCCGGAGACCACGATCGGGCGGCCGTCGTTCAGTTGCGCCGCGGCCAGGCCGAGCGCCCAGCTCCGGTGGCCTCTGAAGGGCCGGCCGATCGGTTCGCCCGTGGCCAGGTCCCAGACGCGTACGGTGTGATCGCCTTTCCCGCCGCCGGAGATCGCCACCGGGCGGCCGTCGAGTCGCGCCACCGTCGCCGATTCGACCGGCCCGTCGTGAGCGTTGACGCGTCTGGCCATGGGAGTGCCGGTGGCCAGGTCCGTCATCAGGATGGTGCCGTCGACGTCCCCGGAGACCACGATCGGGCGGCCGTTCACCTCGCCCACCGCCACCGAGAGCACCCAGCCGCGGCCGGTGCCGACGGGGTCGCCGACCCGGTCGCCGGTGGCCAGGTCCGAAACCTGCACCGTACCGTCGAGACCGCCGGACACCGCCACGGGGCGGCCGTTCACCTGCCCGACCGCCACCGATTCGACCGAGCCCCGATGGCCTTGGAAGGGTGTGCCGATCGGTTCGCCGGTGGTCTGGTCCCAGACGCGTACGGTGCCGTCGCGACCACCGGAGACGACGACCGGGCGGCCGCTCACCTGCCCTGTCGCCACCGACCAGACCGGACCCTGATGCCCCGTGAACGGGGAGTGGAGGGGTGCGCCGGTGGCGAGATCCGATATGAGCACCGTGCCGTCGTAGCCTCCAGAGGCGACCACGGGACGGCCGTCCCACTGCCCGACGGCCAGCGACAGCACCCACGGCTGCCAGCCGTTGACGGGCTCGCGGATCAGGGTGCCGAACGGCGCGCCCGTCGTGGAGGGCTTCGCGCCGGCGGTGGAGAGCGTATTGCCGGGGAGGCTCCCGGCCAGGACGGACGCCAGCCACAAGGCCAAAGGGATCGCGAGGACGACGGCGGCCGCCGCGAACACCTTCGCCAAGCCGGGCGGACGTTGACGGCGGCGGCGCGGGGCGTTTTCGGGTGGCGGTGCGGGACGCCGGTAACCCGTGTCCTGGAGGGGGGTCTCATGGGTGAGCGCGGTGAACAGGTCGGTGATGCTCGGCCGGGACGCGGGATCCTTGGCCAGGCCGGCGGCAAGGAGGGGACGGAGGCGGTCGGGGACGCCTGCCAGGTCGGGCTCGCGGGTCATGATCGCGTTGAGGACTCCCGCGGTGACCGTGCCGGAGAAGGCCCGGTGCCCGGTGGCGGCGTACACCATGGTCGCGGCCCAGGCGAACACGTCCGAGGCGGCCCCGGCCGGCTCTCCGTTGAGCTGTTCGGGCGACAGGTAGGCCGGGGTGCCGATCAGGCCGGATCCCGTGGTGGAGTGGTCCAGCACCCGGGCGATGCCGAAATCGATGACGACGGGGCCCTCCTGGCCCATGATCACGTTGCTGGGCTTGAAGTCCCGGTGCACGATGCCGGCCCGGTGGATCGCGTCGAGCGCGACCAGGGTGGTGATCGCCAACCGGTCCAGCCCGCCGCCCGTGCGCGGCCCCTCCCGGGTCACGAGCTCGTCCAGGGACGGGCCCTGTACGTACTCGCTGACCAGGTAGGGCGCCCGGTCGGCGATCCCGGCGTCGACGACCCGCGCCGTGCAGAACGCCGCCACCGACCTGGCTATCTCGGTCTCGCGCAGGAACCGGTCCAGGGCTTCGAGCTCGGAGGCCATCCGGGCGTGCAGCGTCTTGACGGCCACCCGCCGACCCGAGGGGGCCTGCCCCAGATAGACGACTCCCTGCCCGCCGACGCCCAGCACGCCGATCAGTCGATAGTCCCCGATCTGCCGGGGATCGTTCTCGGCCAACGGGCGCGGACCGGACATGAGGCAATCTTCTCCTGGGGTCAGGGAGGATCCACTCGGCTGCTCAAAAGGTATATGTCCGCATGATGACGCAAAAGCCTTGCCTATGGGCGCATGTGGCGGCGATCGCTCAACGCCTGGTGCTGCCGGCCGAGGCGGGCCTGGTGGCGGGTGCGCTATCGGGGCGGCGTTTCCGCACCGATGCGGGCCCCGTGATCGGGACGGCCCGCTGGAGGCGTTGAAGGATCATCCTGACGGGGATGGGGAGGGGAACGCGGAACTGGACGGGAAGGTGAACGACACCATGAAGACACCCGCGATCGTCACGCCACAGGAGTGGGAGACTGCGCGCAGGCGGTTGCTCGTCAAGGAGAAGGAGCTGACCCACGCCCGGGACGCGCTGGCCGCGGAGCGCCGGCGGATGCCGTGGCTGGCGGTGGAGAAAGACTACGAGTTCGACGGGCCGGCGGGTAAGGCGAGCCTGCCGGACCTGTTCGAGGGCCGTCGCCAGCTGGTCGTCTACCGCGCCTTCTTCGATCCCAGCGTGCACGGCTGGCCCGATCACGCGTGCGTCGGGTGTTCCATGGTGGCCGATCATGTCGGGCACCTCGCCCATCTGAACGCCCGTGACACCACCCTCGTCTTCGTCTCCCGCGCGCCCCAGCCGGACATCGCGCGGGTGAAGGCGCGGATGGGCTGGACGATGCCCTGGTACACCCTGACCGACGACTTCGACGCCGACTTCGGCGTGAACGAGTGGCACGGCACCAACGCGTTCATCCGCGACGGCGACAGGGTTTTCCGCACCTACTTCATCAACGACCGCGGCGACGAGGCGCTGGGGAGCACCTGGAGCTACCTCGACATGACCGCGCTCGGGCGGCAGGAGGAGTGGGAGGACTCTCCCGAGGGCTATCCCCAGACCCCGCCGTACCAGTGGTGGAACTGGCACGACGAGTACGGCGCGGGTGAGGGCCGTCAGCCGGACAGGACCCGGTAGCCCGCGTCCACCGGGATGCAGGCGCCGGACACGGCGTCGAACCCGCCGTCGAGAATGGAGCCGATCACCGCGGCGACGTCCTGAGGATCGAGCATCCGGCCGAGGACCGAGCGGCGCCCCAGCGCCGCCTCCGTCTCGGGCGTTCGCATCATGGCGCTGGCCTCGGTACGGACCGCGCCCGGCGCCACGACGTTCACCCGGATTCCCCAGGCACCGGCCTCCGCGGCGACGTGCTGGGCAAAGGTGTTGAGAGCCGCCTTCGCCGTCGCATGCGCGGCCGCGCCCGGACGTACCAGCTCGGCGCTGAGGCTGGAGACGTAGACGATTCGGCCGTCGCCCTGCTCGCGCATGCGGTCCAGTGCCCGCTGGGTGATGTGGAAGACCCCGGCGAGCTCCCCGGTGACCTTGCCGGCGAAGTCCTCCCACGACATCTCGGCCAGCGGGCCGAACGGCGGGGGGATGTTGGCGTTGCAGACCAGCGCGTCCACCCGCGTGCAGGCCTCGACGAGTTCGGCCACCTGGCCAGGGTCGCGGATGTCGGCCTGGACAGCCTGCGCCGTACCGCCGGCCGCCTGGATCTGCTTGACCACCGAGGTGGCCGCCGACGTGTCGGCGCGATAGTTGACGATCACGTGGAAACCGCGGCGGCCCAGCTCATGTGCTGTCGCGGCACCGATACCGCGCCCCGCGCCGGTGATGAGTGCGATGCGTCGCATGTCATGCCTCCTCTGCTCTACGGCTTCGGTGGCAGACTCTAGGTATTGAGCATTCCAGGAGAAAGTACCTACCTTTTGGTAAGCTCCATACCCTGCCGTCGGCTTTCTGCTCGTCAAGGGGTGGCACGGCGTATGAGTGACGCGTTTCACAGGGACTGCCCGGCGCGCATGGTGCTCGACCACGTCACCAGCCGCTGGGCGGTGCTCGTGCTGACCGCCGTCCGCGGTGGCCCGCTGCGGTTCCACGAACTGCGCACCAAGATCGAGGGGATCAGCGAGAAGATGCTGTCCCAGACGCTGCGCACGCTCGTACGCGACGGCTTCGTCCGCCGAACGGTCACCCCCACCACGCCGCCACAGGTCAGCTACGGCCTGACCGCCCTCGGCGAGGGGATCACCGAGTCGCTCCAGACCCTGTCCGACTGGATCCGGGACCATGCGGGTGACATCCTCGCCGCCCAGGCCGTGTACGAACAGGAAACTCCCTGAGCGGTTCCGCCGACCCTGCGAAGCCAAGGTGGCAGGCCGCATCCCGCGCACGCGGCGGACTCTCGGTCGATATTTGCCGGTAACAACCTGGTAACAGGGTCTTCTCCTCGGCAATGTGAGCGGTCACACTCAGGCAACAAGAAATGTGACCGGTCACATCTGCGCACCTCCACGTCCCCCCAAGGGCTTCGACGCCCGCAGCACGCAAGGAGGTTGTCTCGCCATGAGGAGGAAACATGCCTGGTCAGCGATGCTGGCGGTGGTCCTGTTGACGGGTGCCGTGCACGCCGCCCCCGCCCAGGCCGCGTCCCAGCTCGTCGTCGATCTCGGCAGCTCGACCGGCGCGCTCAGGTACGGAGCCACCGGCTTCCTGTACGGGCTCGGCGACGAGGGCATCCCGAACGAGACCATGCTCGCCGCCCTCAAACCGCAGGTCACCGCCCAGAAGGCGCCCGACGGCCTGCAGCACCCGAACGGCGACGCGCTCAAGATCGCCCCCATGTTCAAACGCGCCGGCGGGCGCGAGATCCAGATCTACATGCAGGACGTCTACAAGCAGTGGCCGTACGAGAACCTGGGCATCAACGACTACCTGGCCAAGGTGGACACGATGGTCAGGAAGGTCGTCGCCGACCCGTACCGCACCTCGTACGTCTACGTCCCCTTCAACGAGCCCGACCAGATCTGGTACGGCGGCAACCTCGCCGGGTTCATGAACGACTACCGGACCGTCTACCGCCGGATCCGCTCCCTCGACCCCGGCGCCCGCATCGCGGGCCCGAACTTCGCGAGCTACCGCTCGGCCGACATCCGGACGTTCATGCAGTTCGCCCGGGACAACGCCGTACTGCCGGACGTCACCACCTGGCACGAGCTCGGCGACGACTTCTTCACCGGCTGGCACACCCACTACGCCGACTACCGGGCGATCGAGTCCAGCCTGGGCATCTCCCCCAGGCCGATCACCATCAACGAGTACGGGCGCTTCTCCGGGGACCTCGGCGTGCCGGGCAACCTGGTGCAGTTCGTGGCGAAGTTCGAGAACAGCAAGGTCGACGGCTGCCTGGCGTACTGGACGACGGCCGGCGGGCTCAACGACCTGGTCACCAGGAACAACCAGGCGACCGGCGGCTGGTGGCTGTACAAGTGGTACGGCGAGCTGACCGGCAACACCGTGGCCGTCACCCCACCCGCCCCCGACGGCTCCCTCCAGGTCCTGGCCGCGCTCGACCAGGGCAAGAAGCAGGCCAGGGTGATCTTCGGCGGCAACAACCCGGCCAGCGGCACGTACGACACCAACCTGGTCGTCAAGGGCATCCCGGGCGCCCTGGGCACCACGGTCCACGCCGCCGTCTGGGGCGTGGACAACACCGGGCTGAACCCCTCCCCCGGCCCGTACAAGGTCACCGAGGCGGACTTCACGCCGTCCGGCGGCCAGATCACGATCCCGCTCACCGGGCTGAAGGGCTCCTCGGCGTACCAGGTGATCGTGACCCCGGACAAGGACCCGACCACCGGCTCCCGCTACGAGGCCGAGTACGCCGCCGCGCCGGGCGCGATCACCTACGGCCCGGTCTCCTCCGCGGACGGCGGCGCCAAGTTCGTGGTCACGGCCCCCTCGGACGGCTACTACAACGTGGACCTGCGTTACTCCGCCTCCGCCGCCCGCACGGCCAAGCTGCGGCTCAACGGCTCCGACCTGACCGACGTCAGCCTGCCCGCCGCCGCAAGCTGGAGCACCGTCACCACCAAGGTGTTCCTGGCCGCCGGGATCAACCGCCTGGAGGTCAGCGCCGCCGGCGTCAACGTCGACTACCTCGACGTGTCGGCGACGACGGGGACGATCACCGCGTACGAGGCCGAGTCCAGCGCCAACACGCTCGGCGGCGCCGCCAGGGTGGCGGCCAACTCCGCCGCCTCGGGCGGGAAGTACGTCGGATATGTCGGCGCCGGCGCGGCCAACACGCTGCGCTTCAACAACGTCACCGCCGCCTCGGCCGGCCGCTACCGCCTGGTCGTCACGTACGCCAACGGCGAGCTGGGCGAGGGCGCCACCAACTACAACAGCAACATCGTCGACCGCTACGCCGACATCTCGGTCAACGGCGGCGCGGCCCAGCGGCACTACTTCCGCAACACGCTGGGCTGGTCGAACTACCGGACCACGGTCGTGGACGTCACCCTGGCCGCCGGAGCGAACACGATCACGTTCGGCAACGCCTCCACCGGCTACGCGCCCGACATCGACCGCATCCAGATCGCCAAGCCGGTCGGCTGAGACAAGCCGACCGGTAAGAAGCAGCAGAGGAGATCCATGAACACCAGCGTCGTCTGGGGCCACCCGAGCCTGCGGGTCGTGCTCGACGTCTCACCCGACGGCCCGGTCGGCGTCCGGTCGCTGTCCGGCGGCGACGCCGCCACGGCGCACCTGCCCAGGGCGACGCAGCCGCTGGTGGAGCTGCTGGTCCCGGAGGAGGGCCGGGCGCGGGCCTCGCACCGCTTCTCCCGGACGGCCGCCGGCCTGCGCCTGGCCTACCGGGGCTGCGAACAGCGCAGGGAGGGGGCATGGCACGTGCTGCAGCTCGACCTGCACGACGCGCGGAGCGGGCTGAGCGCCGAGGTCTTCCTGCGCTCGGCGGAGGGCGTCAGCGCGTTCCAGGTCTGGACGCGGGTGACCAACCGCGGCCAGAACCCCCGGCTGCTGCTGGGCGTCACGTCGTTCGCCGCCGCCTTCGCGGGGGCGGTGGACGACCTGGACGTGGTACGGGCCGACAGCGAATGGCTGGGCGAGAGCCGCTGGGTCCGCGAGGCCCTGCGCGGGCAGGCCGTACCCGATCTCCGCCTGGGCGGCCACGGGCAGGACGGCCGCGGGCGGCTCGCGGTCGTCAGCACCGGCACCTGGTCGACCGGCTCCCACCTGCCCACCGGCGGCCTGATCGACCGCGCCGGCGGGCAGGCGTGGCTGTGGCAGATCGAGCACAACGGCGCCTGGCGCTGGGAGGTCGGCGAGCGGCTCGACGACCCGTACGTCGCGCTGCTCGGCCCGACCGACATCGACCACCAGTGGCAGCACCTGCTCCAACCCGGCGAGTCGTTCACCACGGTGCCGGTGTCGGTGGCGGTGTCCGGCGCGGGCCTGGAAGGGGCGGCCGCGGCGCTCACCGCGCACCGGCGGATGATCGTCCGGCCGCACCCCGACCGGGAGCGGCTGCCGGTGGTGTTCAACGACTACATGAACACGCTGTCGGGCGACCCGACCACGGCCAAGCTCCTGCCGCTGATCGACGCCGCCGCCTCGGCCGGGGCCGAGACGTTCTGCGTGGACGCGGGCTGGTACGACGACGGCGGCACCTGGTGGGACAGCGTCGGCGAATGGCAGCCGTCGCAGACGCGCTTCCCGCGCGGCATCGAGGAGGTCCTCGGCCGCATCAGGGAGCACGGCATGGTGCCGGGGCTGTGGCTCGAACCCGAGGTGATCGGCGTCCGCAGCCCCATGGCCGACAAGCTGCCCGCCGAGGCGTTCCTGCAGCGTGGCGGCGTACGCCTGGTCGAGCACGGCCGCTACCACCTGGACCTGCGCCATCCCCGCGCGATCGCGCACCTGGACCAGGTGGTGGACCGGCTGGTGGAGGAGCTCGGCGTCGGCTATTTCAAGCTCGACTACAACATCGACCCGGGCGCGGGCACCGACCTGGACGCCGACAGCGCCGGGGACGGGCTGCTGGCCTGCAACCGGGCCCACCTGGCCTGGCTGGACGGCGTCCTGGCGCGCCATCCGGGCCTCACCCTGGAGAACTGCGCGTCGGGCGCCATGCGCATGGACTACGCCATGTTGTCCCGGCTGCACCTGCAGTCCACCAGCGACCAGCAGGACTTCCGCCTCTACCCGCCGATCGCGGTGTCGGCGCCGATGTCCGTGCTGCCCGAGCAGTCGGCGAGCTGGGCCTACCCGCAGCCCGACATGTCGGACGAGGAGATCGCCTTCGCGCTGTGCACCGGCATGCTGGGGCGGCTCTACCTGTCCGGCCACCTGGACGGGATGAGCCCCGCCCAGCTCGACTCGGTCCGCGACGCCGTACGCGTCCACAAGGAGATCCGCGCGGACCTGGCCCGCGCGACGCCCGTGTGGCCGCTGGGGCTGCCGCGCTGGGGCGACCGCCATCTCGCCCTGGGGCTGCGTACCGCCGACGTCACATACCTTGGCGTATGGCGACGCGACGGGGCGAAGCCCGTACGGCTGGACCTGCCACATTTGGCGGGATGCGCGGTCGAGATCGACGTGATCTACCCGCGGCACCTGCCGGACTGGGCTCGCGACTGGCAGCCCGGCACCGGCGTGTTGACGCTCACCCCCTGCTGCGACGAGCCCCACTCCGCCCGGATCCTCCGCATCCGCACCGCCTCATGAAAGAGACCACCATGAAGACCACCTGGACGGCCGCCGCCGTCGCGACGGCGCTCGCGCTCGGCCTCGCCGCGTGCAGCGACCCCTCCGTCGAGACCTCCTCCGCCGCGCCCGCCACCGCCGCGGCCTGGCCCGACCCGGCCACCAAGCTCGACGGCGTCAAGCTGACGATCTGGGCCGCCCAGAACAGCAACACCGTCCCCAAGGCGGTCATCGCCGGGTTCCAGCAGGCGACGGGCGCGACGGTCGAGGTCGTGACGATCCCGGACCCGTACGAGCAGGGCATCCAGACCAAGGTCGCCACCGGCGACAAGCCCGACCTGGCGTTCTGGCAGCCGACCGCGTCCATGCTGACCGCGATCAACGCCAAGGCCAACCTCCAGCCGCTGAACGACGCGCCGTGGCTGGCGCAGCTGTCGCCGGACCTGAAGGACATCACCGGCATCCTGGACGGCGCCCGGTACGCGGCCCTCATCACGAGCCCCGCGGTCGAGGGCGTCTACTACAACAAGGAGGTCTTCGCCGCCAACAAGATCACCAGTACGCCGAAGAACTTCGACGAGATGGTGAAGCTGGGGCGCACGCTGAAGGCCAAGGGGGTCACGCCGTTCTTCGAGATGGCCGGCGACAAGTGGGCGACCCAGTGGTGGGTGCAGGTCCAGCTCGCGGACGCGGCCAAGGACGGCCTGTGGGAGCGGATCAACACGGGCAAGGAGACGTTCAACAGCCCGGCCGTCGTCGGGGCGATCAAGACGTACAAGTCGCTGATCGACGAGGGGCTGTTCAACTCCGACATCAAGACCGCGAAGTTCGAGGACCAGGGCGCGGCGCTGCTGGCCGGCAAGGCGGCCATGGTCGTGCAGGTGAACTCGTTCTTCGGGCAGCTGCAGGCCTCGGCCGACACCGCCACGCTGAACAAGAAGATCGGCTTCTTCCCGATCTCGCCGTCGGGGAACGTCGGCACGTTCATCCCCGACCAGTCGAACGCGCTGGTGGCGTTCAAGACCGGGGACGCCAAGCGCGAGGCCGCGGCGCGGCAGCTGCTGGCGTACTGGATGGGGCCCGGCTACAAGGACTTCGTCGCCGACCGCAACACCGTCTCCCTGGAGCCGTCGGTGCCCAGCCCGGCGGGCGTGCCGCAGGCGCTGCTGGACGTGCACGCCGCGCTGCCCACCGCGGTCGGGTCGATGCAGGCGCTGGCGGTGGCCAACCCGGACCTGTACCTGAACCTGGCCGACATGATCACCGGGACCATGACGCCGGAGAAGGTCGCCTCGGCCACCCAGGATCAGTTCGCCCAGCTCGCCAAGGCCGCCGGGGCGAGCGGTTTCTGACGTGCTGATCACCACCTCGCGGCAGGCCGCCTCCCGCACCACGACCGCGACCCGCGGACGCCCGGTCGTCGGGAGGCGGACGCACCCCATGTGGTTCATGGCTCCGGCGTTCGCCATCCTGCTGGTGTTCTTCTTCCTGCCGACGCTGTTCAACTTCGTCTACGCCTTCACCGACTGGTCGGGCTTCAAGAGCGCGATCCGGCCCGTCGGGCTGGACAACTTCACCGACCTGGCCTCCAACGGCACGCTGTTCCGGTCGCTGCGGGTCACGGTCGTGTACGCGGTGCTGGTGGCGCTCTTCCAGAACGCGTTCGGCTTCGGCCTGGCCGTGCTGCTCGAACGCGACACCTGGCTCAACCGGGTGGCCAGGGTGTTCTTCCTCATCCCGGTGCTGATGTCGGCCCTCGCCGTCGGCTACATCTTCCAGGCCCTGCTCAAGCCGACGGGCGGCCTGAACCGGCTGCTCGGGATCGACTATGCCTGGCTGGGCGACACCACCTGGACGGTCGTGGTCGTCGCGCTGATCCACGCGTGGAAGTGGATGGGGCTGTCGATGCTCATCTACCTGGCGGGGCTGAAGACCGTCCCGGAGGACATCGTGGAGGCCGCCCACATCGACGGGGCGTCGCGGTGGCGTACGTTCTGGGCGGTCCGCTTCCCGCTGCTGGCGCCCGCGATCACGTTCAACGTCGCCACGGCGCTGCTGGGCTCGATGAACGGCTTCGACATCGCCCAGGCCACCACCGGCGGCGGGCCCGCCCGCACGACGGAGATCCTGAACATCTTCATCTACCGCACCTTCGGCCAGGGGCTGTTCGCGCAGGCCACGACGATGAGCCTGGTGCTGTTCCTGCTGGTGGCCCTCATGGCCTTCCCTGTCATCTACGTGCTGCGCAAGCGGGAGGAGATCCTGTGACCCCCGTCGTCCCCGACCGCCGCGGGGTGAGCGACGCGCCCGTGTGGCGCCGGCTCCAGCCCGCGGTCACGTTCGTGCTCGTGGTGCTGTCCATCGGCATCCCGCTGTGGCTGGTGCTGGTCACGGCGGCCAAGTCCCGCGGCGAGGCGCTCACGCCGGACCTGTCGCTGCCGACCGAGTGGCACCTGCTGGAGAACCTGCGGCAGGTGTGGGGCGACGGCGAGGTGCTGCGGGCGTCGCTGGGCAGCCTGCTCGTCGTCGTGCCCTCGGTGATCGGGGTGCTGCTGTTCGGGTCGATGGCGGCCTGGATCCTGGCCCGCCGCGCCACGCGGCTCAACGCCGTCCTGTACGCGCTGGCGATCAGCGGCATCGTGCTCCCGCCCGCCGTCGTGACCGTCGTCCTGCTGCTGCGCCAGCTCGGCCTGGCCGGGAGCGCGGTCGGGATGATCGGCGTCTACATGGGCATCTACATGTCCACGGTGATCTTCTTCGTCACCGGCTTCGTGCGGACCATCCCCACCTCCCTGGAGGAGGCGGCGCAGCTCGACGGGGCGAGCCCGATGCGGGTGTTCTGGCTGGTGGTGCTGCCGCTGCTGCGCCCGGTGCTGGCCACGGCCACCATCCTGGTCTGCCTGTACGTGTGGAACGACGTCTTCTACGCCTTCTTCGTGATCGGCGGACGCCTGGACACGCTGCCCCTCAACCTCTTCCGTGTGGCCAGCGCCGGGCTCTATCTCAACAACTGGCACCTGATCTTCGCGTACGTGATCCTGATGAGCCTGCCGCTGGTCGTGGTCTTCGCCGTCGCCCAACGCAAGATCATCTCGGGTATCACCAGCGGCGCCGTCAAGTAGCGGGCCGGTCAGCCCCTGAAGAGCAGTGAGTCCAGTCCCCTGCGCACACCGGTCTCCTCGCCCGCGTGGCGCACCGCCAGCAGCGTCCCGGCCACGTACGGGCTGGGGTCGGTGCCGGGGTCGTGCCGCATGACCAGGCGTTCCCCCGGACCGCCGAACACGATCTCGGTGCTCACCACGAAACTGGGCAACCGTACCGAGTGGATGCGGCTCCCGGCGACCTCGGCGCCGGGCGGCCGCCACCGATCAACCACAGGATCAGCCGTCCAGCAGGCGCCGGACGTCCTCCAGGAGTTTCGCGTCGGCGGCCAGATGCGCCTCGGCGTTGTCGAACAGGGCGTCGGCCAGCGGCGACAGCCCCGCCTTCGCCTCGCGCCCGGCGGCGAGCGCCACCCGGCGGGCCTCCAGCTCCCGGAACGAGGCCGCCACCAGGTCCCGTGCCTCGCCGGACTCCAGGAGCGCGTGCCAGCGCAGCGCCAGCGCGAAGTCGGACCTCGTGGAGTGCGGTGCTGGTCGCCCGCGGCGACCGGCGGCTCTTCGCCAAGGGGTACGGCCACGCCGACCACGAGCGCGGCGTGCCCAACACGCCGGCGACGGCGTTCCGCATCGGATCGCAGACCAAGACGTTCACCGCGATCGCGATCCTGCAACTGCAGGAGCAGGGCAGGCTCCGCGTCACCGACCCGCTCGCCCACCACCTGCCCGGTTACCCGCACGGCGCGCGGATCACCCTGCACCACCTGCTGACCAACACCTCGGGCATCCCGGACTACGTCACGACGGACGGCTTCACCCGCGTCATGGGGACGCCGCGCACCCGGCGGCACATCGTCGACGACTTCAAGGACCGGCCCCTGCTGTTCGAGCCGGGCACGCGGATGAGTTACAGCAACTCGGGCTGGATCCTGCTGGGCGAGGTGATCGAGCGGCTGTCCGGCCTGACCTACGGCGAATACCTGCGCCGGAACGTCTTGGCCCCCTTGGCCATGGAGCGCAGCGGCCTGGCCGACGGCACCGGGACGGCCGCCGGCTACATGTCGGTCGACGGCCGGCTCACCAGGACCCCGTACCTGGACGACTCCAACCAGGACGCTGCCGGCGCGCTCCACTCGACGGTCGAGGACCTGCACCGCTGGAACCGCGGCCTGCCCCGGCTGCTGCGGCGCGAGTCGCTGGCGGAGCTGTTCAGGCCGCATGTCGAGGCCGACGGCACCGGGTACGGGTACGGCTGCGTGGTGAGCGCGGACCGGGTGGAGAGCGCGGGGGGCACCATCGGATTCGTCAGCGTCTCAGCCCATTACCGGCACGACGACCTGTTCGTGACCGTTCTGTCCAACATCGAGAACGCCGCCTTCTCCGAGATCGAGTCCGCGCTGGCGGCGATCGCCCGTGGCGAGCCGTACGAGCTGCCGAGCCGGCGCGTCTTCGTCACCGTCGCCCCGGACATCCTCGACCGGCACACCGGCCGCTACACCATGCGGTACATGGGACGTACGTCCACGATGGACGTCACGCGGGAGGGCGAGCGGCTCATGGTGGAGGTGCACGGGCTGGTCAGGACGGAGCTGCGCCCGATGTCGGAGACCCGCTTCTTCGCCAGGATGAAGGGCGAGGTCGAGCTGGACTTCCTGGCGAACGGCGAGGTCGCGCTCGACTGGGCGGGTCACGAGGTCACCGCCCGGCCCGCCCACAGTGGTGAGGAGCGGGCGGGCCGGGGCGGTCAGGCGCAGGTGTAGCCGGAGGGGAGGGCGGTGTTGCCGTTGGGGCGGGTCGCCTGGAAGCCGACGCCGGCGGTGGCGGCTCCGGGGGCGAGGGTGCCGTTGTGGCTGACGTTCTTGATGGTCACGGTCTGCCCGCTGACGGTGGCGGTGCCGTTCCACGAGCCGGTCAGCGTGTGCCCGGCCGGCAGCGTGAAGGTGACCGTCCATCCGTTGATCGTCGAGGTGCCGGTGTTGGTGATGGTCAGGGGCTGGATGACGTACCCGGTGGCCCACTGGGTCTGGACGGTGGGGACGGCCGTGCACGTTCCGGTGGAGGTGCCGGGCTGGGTGGTGACCTGTGCGGTGTTCGAGACCGGCGAGGTGTTGCCCGCGGCGTCGCGCGCCCTGACCTGGTAGCGGTAGGTGGTGCTCGGGGTCAGGCCCGTGTCGCTGAACGAGGTCGTGGCCGAGGTGCCGACCTGGGTGAACGTGCCACCGCTCGCGCCGGGCGCGCGCAGGATGTCGTAGCCGGCGACGCCGGTGTCGTCCGTCGAGGCCCTCCAGCCCAGGGTCGTGCCCGTGGACGTGGTCGCCGAGGCCGCCAGGCCGGCCGGGGCCGTCGGCGGCGAGGTGTCGCCACCGCCGGTCGTCGTCGTGAACGTGACCGGTGGCGAGTCGCCGGACAGGTTGCCCGCGCCGTCCCGTGCCCGCACGTACACCTGGTACTGGGTGTTCGCGGTCAGCCCGGTGAGGGTGATCGAGTTGGTGGCGGACTGGCCGAGTTGCGGGTCGGTGGTGCCCTGCTCGCGGTAGACGTTGTAGCCGGCCAGGCCGGAGCCGCCCTGGTCGGTGGACGCGGCCCAGGTCAGCATGGCGCCGGTGACGGTCACGTTGGACGCGGCCGGGGTGCCCGGCGTGCTCGGCGGGGTGGTGTCGCCGGAATCGCCGAGCGTGGGAGTCTGCCAGTCTCTCCACTCGGCCAGATTGCCGAGCGCCTTGGACGAGATCCTGATCGCGCCAGGAGCATTGCCCGTCTTCAGCAGGAACTTCTGGATGTTCTGCTGGAGCGGGGTCCGCCATTCCGCCCGGTTGGCGCAGTGGTTGCCGTCCTGGATGTCGGACCAGTACGTGATGTTGTCTCCCGCGCCGAGCGCCTTGTAGACCTCCGCCCCGCCCAACGCCGCCACGCTGGCGGACTTGGGTCCGAGATTGGTGATGTGCGGATTGTCCATGATGAACAGTCCGCGCGGCGCGACCATGGCCACCATTTCATGCGTGTCCACCGGCAGCCTGGCCGGGCTGCTCGTGAAGGAGCCGAACGCGTCGCCCAGCCACGGCTGCTCTCCGTACGCGCTGCTCAGGCTCTGGGCGCCCTCCCCGGGAATTCCGCGGAAGATGGGAACGCCGGCGCTGCCCGACTCGATCGGCATGGTCAAGGCGATGCGCTGATCGAACGCGCCGATCACGAAAGCGCCCTTTCCGAAGCGCGAGCATCCCGTGACGCCGGTCGCATCAGCTTTGAGAATGCCGCCGCCCGACTGTTCGATGACGTCGATGATCCGGCTCACGCCCCAGGCCCAGGCGAGCAGCAGCCCCGTGCTGCTGGAGGAGCCGTAGATGCTGTAGAACGTGCCCTGCTTGTTATTGCGTGGCGTGCCCTCTTTCCCGACCGCGTACGGGTCGTAATTGATGACGGCGGCGCCGGCCGCTTTGATGGCGGCCGTGTCCGCGCCGAATCCGCCCACGACGACGACGGCCGGGAAAGGTCCGGAACCGCTCGGCAGATCGACGCTCGCCGAGAAACTCGAGCTCTTGCCGTTGTGGTTCACGTTCACGGTGATGCCGGTCCTCGAAACCGTTCCGGTGACGCCGGCCGGTTTTCCCGGCTTCTCACCGTAGACGAATTTCTCCGCCAGCTTCTTGATCTCCTGGCGTCGGCACCGCCAGTCGGACCTGGCGGAGATGCGCGTACCGTCCAGCTTCTTGAAGGGGTCGGGAAGCTTGGAGTTGGTGGGTAAGGAGCCCGCGTCGGGCAGGCCGGTCACCGTGCAGTCGGCGCCCTCGTCCTCGACTCCGGCCGCCGCGACGGCCTCGGGGGGCGCTACCGTCACCGCTCCGGCGATCGACAGCGCCGCTGCCGCCGTCAGCGCGACGACCCTCGTACGGATCTTGGAGCGGGCCAAGCTGGTGATCACCAGGGCTCTCCCTTCCGGGTGAAGTGTTGGCGATCAGTCTGGGAACCCCTATGAAACATGTCAATATAGGACAGAAATATTTCAAAGCTCAATCTTTTGCCTGGATTGTGAGCTGGGAATATATCAGCGCGAATGTCGAAACTTTCGGAGATCGGGCGATGCATAGGGCACCTCTGTCCCCATAGAGCCCGCTATCCCGAAAGTTTCGAGATATCGCCGTTCGAGCCGCCGACGTACACGAAGGCGCCTGCCACGACCGGCCGGGTTTCGATGGGGCTCCCGGTTGGGAAGCTCCGGCGCACCGTGCCGGTGGCGGGGTCGAGCGCGTGCAACGTTCCCGCGCCGTCCCCGATGTGAATGGTCCCGCCTGCCGCGACCGGGCCCGCCGGGCGGCCCTTGCCCAGCGGGAACGACCATCGCGACGCGCCGGTGGTGGCGTCGAGCGCGTGCAGCGCGCTGTCGGCCCCTGTGGCGTACACGAGTCCGGAGGCCACGGCGGCATCCCATCGGTAGCCGGGTTTGTCGCCTTCGGTCCGGAAGCGCCACAGCCCCGTGCCGGAGGCGGCGTCCAGCGCGTACGTCGTGCCGTCCCTGCCGCCGAGGTACACGGCCCCTCCGGCCGCCACCGGGCGGAAGTCGACGGAACCGGCGATCTCCGAGCTCCACCGGGCCTTCCCGGAGGCGGCTTCCAGGGCGTGCACCTCGCCATCGGTGCTCGCGGCGTAGACGATCCCGCCGGCTCGCGCCAGATAGGTGTGGTCTCGTGCTCCGCCGGCCCGGAAACGCCATTTCCGGGCTCCCGAGGCTGCGGCCAGCGCGTACACCATGCCGTGGTCGCCGCCGACGTGGACGACGTCGCCGGCCAGCACAGGGTCGGGGTTGAGGACGTCGCCCTCCGGCCGGAAGCCCCACGCCCGCCTGCCGGAGGCGGCGTCGAGCGCCACGACCTCGGCGTTCGCGGACCAGGCGGGGCTCCTGGTCCAGACGTAGAGGCGGCCCGCCGCGCCCACCAGGTCGCCGGCCACGTTGAGCCTGCGGCTCCACCTCGGGCGGCCGGTGGCGGCGTCCAGCGCCGTCAGCCTGCCGGACGTGTTCGCGACGAAGACGGTGCCGTCCATCACCACGTGATCGAACTGAACGGGGCCGCCGGTCCGGAAGCTCCACCGCAGCCCGCCGGTGGCGGCGTCCAGCGCGGAGACCGTGCCGTCGCCGCTCGTGGCGTACACGACACCGCCGGCCACCACCGGCTCGGCGTGGACGGCCCCGTCGGTCGGATGGATCCAGCCGCGCTCGCGGACGGGGCCAGGAGCGCGGGCGCCCGGCTGGTAGCGGGCGAGCAGATTGTCCCGCAGCAACGGGGAGAGGAGCCGCACGGCCTGCCGTGAGGTGGAGCTCAGCCGGACGATGACGGGGCCCGCGTTGACGATCGTCGCGCCGTGGAGTCCGTTCGTCCTGGCCACGGTGTAGGAGAGGAGGTCCGGGCGCTGGGTGGTGCGGTCGACGGCATCGGTCCCCTTGACGGCGCCCGCCTCGGCGGTGAACAGCTTCCGCGCGGCCGCGCTCGACGGGGACACCCATTCCACGGAGAGCGAGACGACGGCGCCATCGTCCGTGGGCGGTATCCAGTCGCATGTCGCCGGTTTCGGCAGCGCCGGATCGTCCTGTCCGGGCACCGCGCGGTAGCCGTCCGCGAGGACGGACAGGTCGCGGCCGGTCAGCAGGGAGCAGGCGTCCGGCCAGGCGCTCGCCGGGACGCCGCCGAACCGGGCAGACCCGTGGGAGAGCCCGTAGCTCAGCTTGTACGCGATGAGGCGGCCGTCACCGTACACGAAAGCCAGGTCCCGGATCGCCCCGACGAGGGACACCGTCCGCGCGGGCAGGTCGAGCGGCAGCGCGCCGAGCCGTCCGGTGGTGGGGTCCAGGGAGGTCAGGTACGCGGGCAACGGCCATCCGTTGTGCAGGAGGAGCGCGTCGTTGCCGGCCGTCACGGGGTACGAGCCGGCGAACAGGGGCGCGCTCCAGCGGGTCGGGTTCATGACCCGCGCGGCTTTCGGGGCGGTGGACGCCGGGCGGCCGTCCGGACCGTAGAAGAAGTCCTCCTCCCCCACCGAGGCGTGGACATATCCATCCGCATTGGCCGTGAGGGTCATCGGCGGGCCTCCGTCCGGCGGCGAGGCGAGCGACGACAGCAGGCGCGCCCAGCCGGGCCGGAGCGTGCGCGGATCCATCGAGGCGAGCCGCACCTGGCTGCTCGCGCAATAGCTGAGCAGCATCACCGATCGGGCGGTCGCGGCGCCTTGAAGGTCGCAGCCTCGCGGGTACGTCGCCCGCACCGTGGTCGCGCCGGTCCGGAGATCGAGGGCCTGGAGGTCGAAGGGTTCGGCAGGCCGCTCGAACACCACGATGCCGCGCTCGGTCACCATGATCCGCGGGCCCCGGTACACGCCGGCGCCGATCGCCGGGGCCCGATGAGTGGAGACGGCGATCGTGCGCCGCCACAGCGTGGCGCCCGTGGCCAGGTCCAGGCCGATCAGGGCATGGGCGGCGACGTCGGGCGTTCCTCGCGACACGACCAGCGTGTCCGCCGCGATCCACACGCCGGTGACGGGGGCGGCGGGAGCCGGGCCTGCGGGGACGGTGCGCCGGAGCTCACCTGTACGCGGATCGTGGATCCGTACGGTGCCCTGGAGTGTCGCCATGGCGACCGCGCGTTCGGACACGGCGTAGCGCGGAGTCTCGAAGGGCGGCTCACCGGTGCCGGCGTCCGCGGGCGCCGACCACGCCACGCGCCACTCGACGGGTACGAGCGAGAGCCGCGCAGCGTCCGCGGACGAGCAGGCCGCCAGGACCACCACGAGCAGGATCGCCCCCGCGCGCCGCCCGAGCACGTCAGCACCCCTTGACCTTTTGGATCTTACGCTCGATCGCGCACGCCTGGCCGCGTGAGATCGGCTGCCAGCCGCCGAGCGAGGAGACGGCGTAGTAGGCCCTGTAGGCGTCGGCGATGCCGGTCACCCGGAACGGGCTCTTCCCCGGCCCTTCGATCGTCACCTGCTCGGTCCGGTCCTCCGCCAGCACGGTGACCAGGAGATCGAACTCGTAATACGCCGCCGTGCCCTTGATCGACATAGAGAGGGTGACCGGCTCGTCCCGTTTCAGGTCTATCTGCTTCTTCCTGAAATACGAAGCGTCCCCTGCGGTGGCGAAGCGGGGAGCCGGCTCGTCGAGGTCAGCGGCGAGCTCGATGGTGTCGGCCTCGCCGGCGGGGGTGTAGACCAGCAGCGCGCCGTCCGACACCGGCTTGCGATCGAGGACCCGCGGCTTGATGTCGACGATGCGTACGCTGCTGCGGTTGCCGATGAGGACGACGGTGACGTTCGCCTGTTCGAGCGGGGCCCGGCGATGGCCCGCCATGATCGTGTCACGGCCCGAACCTGAGGTGTTGCCCAGCAGGGCCGCTCGTTCTCCGGGGTCGGTCACCGGCATCCTCAGGGCGGTGTCCTGCGCGGAGTAGTCGACGGCCACGTGGCCGACCTTGATCGGGGGCGCTCCGCTGATCCGGTCCACCGTGTCGGGTCCGCGGGCGTTGAACCAGGCGGTGAACACGGCGCCGGCCGCCGCGATGAGCACGGCGCTGAGAATGCCCGCCACCCACGTCCGAGCGGCCTTCCACCGCCCGGCCTCCTCCGTCCGAGAGGCGGGAGCCTCATCGGCTCCAGCGGATTTCGCACGCCTTTTGCGGCGCGCCTTGGCCATGAGGCGTCCCCCTGTGCACGGCGAACGGCGACCGACTCTCCCCTTGCTGTATACCTATACGGCTGCGCGCCGTGATGTGGGGCTGTCGACGAATTTCCTATGGCACGGATGGGGCTCGCCCGCTCGCCTTCGTCAGCGGCTGAAGGGCGGCTGGTTGGCGGCGAGGGTGCGGACGGCCGAGACCACGGCCTCGCGGCGCCGGGCCAGGGCCGCCTTGTCGTCCTGCTCGTCGAGGACGAGGCGGCACAGCTGGGGGACGGCGAAGTTCCAGGCGACCAGCCCGAGCACGGTGAACATCCAGTCCTGGGCGGCGCAGGTGCGCTCGGGCCCGTCCAGCCCGGCGCCGACGCCGGCGTCCACGAGGTCGCGCACGTTGTCCCGGTAGGCCTCGCGGCGTTCGTCCTCGCCCTGGACGGGACCCGGGCCGCTCTCCAGGGCCTCCCACAGCAGCAGCCTGATCAGGTCCGGGTGGTCCTGGTACCAGTCGAACAGCTGCCCCACGGAGTCGGCCACCGCACCGGGATCGAGGGTGTCCGCGTGGCAGACCTCGTCGACCTTGGCCTGCACCACGGCACCGAACAACTTCTCCTTGCCCCCGAAGTACAGGTAGATCGCCTGCTTGTTGGCCTTGGCGGCGGCGGCGATGCGCTCCACCCGGGCGCCGGCCAGGCCGTGCGCGGCGAACTCGGCGGTGGCGGACTGGAAGATCCGCTGTCGGGTGGCCTCCGCGTCGTAGCTCATGAACTGAATTAAACCATCCAGTTGACTTTCTGCGCGACATCCGCTTCGATCTAAACCAACCAGATGGTTTATTGCTGAGGAGACATCATGTCCATAGCTCCCGTACCGGTCCGCTCGCCGCTCCCCACCGGCCTGGCCGGCTCCACCGTCGTCCTCATCGGCGGCACCTCGGGCATCGGCTTGTCCGCCGGCGTGCTGCTGGGTGGGGTGGGCGCCCGGGTCGTGCTGGTCGGCCGCGACCAGGCCAGGCTGGCCGCCGCCGTGGACCGCGTACGCGACGCGGCCCCGGCGGACGGCCCGGCGGACTCGGTGCTCGGCATTTCCGCGGACGGGTCGGACGAGGACGCGCTGGCGGAGATCTTCGAGCGGGCCGGACACGTCGACCACGTGCTCGTGACGGCAGGCGGCCTGAGTGGCGCGGGCCCGGTGACCGAGCTCTCCCACGACGACCTCCGCTCGGCCCTGGACACCCGGCTCTGGGGGGCGGTCGTCGCCGCCCGGCTCGCGGCGACCCGGCTGCCGGCGGGCGGTTCGATCACCTTCACCTCGGGCACGTACGTCGTCCGCCCGATCCCCGGGATGACCGGCCCGCTGGCGGCCGTCGGCGCCGTCGAGACCTTCACCAAGGCGCTCGCCGTCGAGCTCGCGCCGAAGCGGCTCCGGGTGAACGCCATCCGCTACGGCACCTTCGACACCCCGCTGCTGCGCACGCTGTCCGGGCTCGACGGCGACGCCGCGGTCGCCAAGGCCGGGGAGGGCTCCCCGCTCGGCCGCTTCGGCACCGCCGATGAGGCCGCCGCGTCGGCGCTGTTCGTGATGGCCAACAACTACGTCACCGGCCAGGTGATCACCGTGGACGGCGGGCAGAGCCTGGCCTGAGCCGGCCGGGGTGAGCGGCCCGGGCGCCGCTCACCCTTGTCCGCTCGTCGCTCGTTTCTGACCGCTCATCGTAAAGATCTTCAATACTGCATACCGTATGTGGTACGCGTGTGAGGTGGCAAGATTCCTCGACCGTTCCCGGATCGTGGCGGCACCCGGCTGGAGCCGGTGGCTGGTGCCGCCCGCCGCGCTCTCGGTCCACCTCGCGATCGGGCAGGCGTACGCGTGGAGCGTGTTCAAGCCCCCGCTGGAGTCCTCCCTTCACCTCTCGGGCACGCAGAGCGCACTGCCGTTCCAGCTGGGTATCGTCATGCTCGGCCTGTCGGCGGCCTTCGGCGGCACGCTGGTGGAGCGCAACGGGCCGCGCTGGGCGATGTTCGTCTCGATGGCCTGCTTCTCCTCCGGCTTCCTGCTGTCCGCGCTCGGCGTGGCCACCCGGCAGTACTGGCTGGTCGTGCTCGGCTACGGCGTCGTGGGCGGGATCGGGCTCGGCATCGGCTACATCTCCCCCGTCTCCACGCTGATCAAGTGGTTCCCCGACCGGCCCGGCATGGCGACGGGGATCGCGATCATGGGGTTCGGCGGCGGCGCGCTCATCGCCTCGCCGTGGTCGGCGCAGATGCTGGAGTCGTTCGGCACGAGCACGGGCGGGATCGCCACCACGTTCCTCGTGCACGGCGTGGTCTACGCGGTCTTCATGACGATGGGCGTGCTGCTGGTGCGCGTGCCGGCGGAGGGCTGGTCGCCGCCGGGGTGGACGCCGCCGGTGGTCGCGTCGAGGCCGCTGATCACCGACGCGGACGTCTCGGCCCGCAACGCGATCCGCACCCCGCAGTTCTACTGCCTGTGGGTCGTGCTGTGCTGCAACGTCACCGCGGGCATCGGGATCCTGGAGAAGGCCGCGCCCATGATCAGGGACTTCTTCGCGGGCACGGCCACGCCGGTCGCGGTGGGCGCGGCGGCGGGGTTCGTCGCGCTGCTGTCGCTGGCGAACATGACCGGCCGCTTCGTCTGGTCCTCCACCTCCGACGTGATCGGCCGCAAGAACATGTACCGCGTCTACCTGGGGGCCGGCGCGCTGCTCTACCTGGTGATCGCGCTGGCGGGCAACTCCTCCAAGCCGCTGTTCATCGTGTGCGCGCTGGGCATCCTGTCCTTCTACGGCGGCGGCTTCGCGACGGTCCCGGCGTACCTGAAGGACCTGTTCGGCACCTACCAGGTCGGCGCGATCCACGGCCGCCTGCTCACGGCCTGGTCCACGGCGGGCGTGCTCGGCCCGCTGATCATCAACGCCATCGCCGACGCGCAGAAGGCGGCGGGGCGGTCGGGGCCGGCGCTCTACACGACCTCCCTCTACATCATGATCGGGCTGCTGGCGGTGGGCCTGCTCGCCAACGAGCTGATCCGGCCGGTGAGCGACAGGTACCACGAGAAGCCGGCCGAGCCGGCCATGGAAGGGCAGGCGACATGACGTCCAGGCGGACCGCCCTGATGGTGCTGGCGTGGGCCTGGGTCGCGCTGCCCTTCGCGTTCGGCGTGTACGAGCTGGTGCTGAAGCTCACGCAGCTGTTCGACTAGCCGAGCGAGATCCGGTCCAGGTCGGGCGCGGCCTCCGTGTCGTTGTAGATCTTGACGGTGTTGGCGCCGGCCCGCAGCGTGACGGGCACGGTCGTGGTGTAGGGGGTGTTGTTGCCGGCGCCGCTCACCTTCACCTCGACCGGCGCCTCGCCGTTGACGCTCACGAAGTACGAGCGCGGCCCGTTGACGGTGAAGTCGATGAACAGCGTGTACTGCCGGGCCTCGGGCACCACGACGTCCTCGAACAGCACGAAGGCGTCGGGGGCGCCGCCGAGGTTGCGGACCTTCTGGCCGCCGGAGCACGGCGAGCAGTTGGTGATGCCCGCGCTGCCGAGCCCGTTGCGCGAGTCCTCGGCCTCGCGCATGAACACCCGGTCGGCGGGGCGTGGCCGGACGCGTACCTGCCGGGTGACCGTGCCGGCCCGGCCCAGCACCTCGAACGCGGCCGTCACCGGGATGTCGGCCGGCGTGACGTCCTGGCCGGGCGGCGAGGTGAGGGTCCAGGTACCTTCGAGGGTCTGCCCGAGCCGCATCGAGGCCGCGGTGACGGGGGCGCCCTCGACGGTCCAGCCGGCGGGGACGACCGGGGCGAGCCGCACCCGGTCGAGCGCGTCGTCGGCGTCGAGGCGCAGCTTGGCCGACACCTTCATCGTCTGCTGCCCGGGGCCGGCCCACTGCAGGCCGCCGGGCTCGACGGTCATGGTCGTCTTGGGCACGTACGAGGCGGGCGGCAGCGGCGCGACCGCCAGGCGGTCCACTCCCGGGCCCTTGGCCGCGTCGCTGAACAGGGTGATCGTGTTGGCCCCGGCCTTGAGCGGCACCGGCAGCGCGGTGGAGAGCGGCACGTCCGGGTTGTCCCCCGGGACCTGGACCTCCACGGGTGCGGCGCCGTTGACGGCGACCTTCAGGGACGTGGGCGTGGCCGCCGTGTGGTCGATCTGCAGGCGGTAGTCGCCGGCCGCCGCCACCGTGACGTCCCGGTAGGTGATCGCGTTGCGCGCCCCGCCGCCGAGCCCGGCGACCTGGGCATGGCCCGAGCACGCCGGGCACAGGTCGGGACGGGCGGCGCCCGAACGGTGCTGACGCTCGGCCTCCAGCGGCACCGGGTCGCCGAAGGAGAGCGGATATTCGTTCGCGACCCTGATCTCGTCGATCTGCAGTTCCCGGAAGAAGCGCGGCGCCTGCGGGCCGGCCCAGGTGTTCAGCACCTCGAGCTTGAGGTAGCGGGCGCGCAGCTCGCCCAGGTCGACGACCTGCGTGCCACGGGCGCTGCGCATCGCGCCGGCGCGGACCGGGCGGCCCCAGTGCCGTCCGTCGTCGCTCGCGTAGACGCGGTAGTCCTTGATCCGCGCGGAGTCCTCGGGGCGGCCGAACGTCTCCCGCGCGTACGTCGGCGACCATTCGCGCTGGCTGACCGCCAGGTACGCGGCCTTGCGCACGCGGCCGAGGTCGAGCGTCACCGAGACCGGCAGGGTCGCGCCGCTGTCCCAGTAGACCTCGTGGCTGCCGTCCACGAGCGCCGCGGCGGGGTGGCCGTCGCGGGAGGCGGACGCGGTGGCCTTGAGCCCGTCGTAGAAGCCCGGGCGGCCGGCCGTCTCGACCTTGAACACCGTGTCGTAGTCGTCCCATCGGGTGATGCCGAGGATGGTCAGGTAGCCGCCGGACTGGCTGAAGCGCATCCGCTCGCCCGTGCGCAGGTCGCTCACCCGGGTCACCCGGTGGCCGTTGTCGCGCAGCCGTACCTGGTCGGTGCTGGGCCTGGTCACGACGTGCACGTACTGGATCTTGGCGCCGGGCTCCACGGTGACGACGCCGTGGGCGCCGTCGTTCCAGAAGCCGGGCTGCAGGCCGCCGTACATGTAGCCGCCGCCCTCGGTGCCCCGCAAGGACTCCTGGATCGGCGGGACCCACATGGACATGAAGGCGTTGAACTCCTCCTGCTGCGGCGGGAAGCGGCCGTTCACCATCGGGGTCTCGGCCATCAGCGACTTTATCGACGAGCCGGCGTTGGTGACGTAACGGCCGGTGCTGAGGCGGAAGTCGACCGGATGGCTGCCGCCGTCGTACCACCAGTCGCCGGTGGTGGGCAGCTTGTAGTCGGCCTCGACCAGGCGCGGCATCGGGGTCCAGGCGGCCTGCGGGTAGTCGTAGGCCGGGGTCATACCGGTCTTCTGCTCGTTGCTGACCGTGTCCATGATCGGGGTGTCCTCGTTGTTGTTGCTCAGCAACCAGGACGGGCGCTTCTCGCGGATCTGCTCGTAGAGCCGGTTCTGCTCCCAGTACTCGTTGTCGTTGTCGATCCAGAACCCCGCCAAGTCCTGATATTTGGCCATTACCTCGAAGAAAAGGTCATAGCTGTACATGCCGAAACCGGCGCGGGTGGTCAGGTCGACCTGCCGCCCCTTGTACGCCGAGTAGGCGGCCGAATCGAGCGTCTCAACCCCCTGCTCGTTGTGCCACTGCGGGTCGTCGGTCATGTAGAGGATGACCCGCACATTCTTGGCTTTCCCGGCGTTCACCAGCTCGCCGAGGAAGTCCCGCTTGGTGCTGCACGAGCCGGGGATCTGCGACGGCCACGGCCGCGCGTACCCGAGCCTGCTGTGGAAGGTCGCCAGCACGATGTACGAGGCTCCCAGCTTGCGGGCCTCGTCCACCCAGTAGTCCGGGCTCCAGCCGCCACCCGTGACGTCGCTCTCCCAGGCCGCGCAGTCGAGGTGGCGCGGCGCGGTGAACATGCCCCAGTGCAGGAACAGCCCGGCGGTCGAGTCGCGTAACCACTCCTGCCTCGGATGCTGAACCTCCGCGCCGGCGGGTGCCGCGCACAGGCTCGCGATCACGGCGAGAACGAGTGCGGCGAGGAGGGTACGGCGATGCGGTCGAAGTCCCATAGATCGCTTCCCTTCAGACATCCGACGAATACAGCAGCCACAGCCCTCGGTCAAGAGACTTGACGCGCCAACGCGCTAAGTGATCCTATGACTTGTGATAGGAAAGTTTCCTAATGGAGGGTCGATGCGATTACTCACCACGAGCGCGCTGACCGCCGGACTGCTGCTGCCCGCCCTCCCGGCCGCGGCCGACCCCGTGGAATCGGGGCCGTGGACCTCGTACTCGCCCACGTTCACCGTCCAGGAGCGGGGCTGCGGCGACGTCGGCGACCTGACGTTCAAGCTGACCTGCTCGACCGACAGCGGCGACCAGCGGGCCGAACGGCGCTACGCCACCTACTCCGACGGCACGCGCCAGTTCGAGGGCTACTTCAAGATCACCAGCCTGCCCGGTTCGCGGATCAGCCTCAAGCAGACGTTCAAGACCACGGGCCCGTTCTTCATGCTCGCCGTCGAGCGCGGCGGACGGCTGTACGCGGTGCACGGCGGCGACACGATCGCCACGGGCGCGACGATCGGCGCCACGGTCCGCGTCAACACCGTCCACGTGGTCGGCAGCGTGCACCGGACCTATATCAACGGGTCGCTGAAGCACACCGTGGCCAGCGAGAGCGGCAGCTTCTACGACAAGTTCGGGGCGTACCGGACGGCCAGCGGGCAGGGGCCCGCCACGGTCGAGTGGAGCGGCGTCCGCTTCTGGCGTAAGTAGGGGGCGATGAGGGCCCGGATGGTGTTGGTGCTGATGGCGACGGTGGTCGCCGGGTGCGCGGCCCCGCAGCAGGAGCGGCCGCAGGATCCGGCGGTCCGGCTGGAGGCCGCGCTCGTGTCACCGACCGACATCGCGCTGCGCTGGCAGGGCCGCGATCCGGGCGCCGCCGGGCACGTGATCGAGTTCGCCACCGAGCCTCAGGGGCCGTACACGATCCTGGGTTTCCTGCCGCCGGAGCAGACCGCGTACACCCATCCCGACCTGATGCCGCGCACCACGTTCCACTACCGGCTGCGGCCCTACTACGGCGCGGCCTCCGCGCCCGTCGACGTCACGCTCGGCGACGGCCCGTACCCGAAGCCCGGCCCCGGCTGGGCCGAGCCGCGCGTGATCCCGGGAGGGTCCCCCGGGAGCCGGCCGGTGGGCGGCGAAGGGGCCGCGCCCACCGGCCTGACGGCCACGGTGACGCAGGCCGACGGCGTCGCGTTCCGGTGGGCCGACCGGGCCCGCGACGAGGAGGGCTTCCTGCTGGAGGACCGGCCCGCCGACCGGCCCGACTACCGCGTGACCGCCGTGCTGGCGCCGGACGTCAACGCGTTCGGCCTGGTGACCCTGCCCGAGGAGCGGCACGCGTCGTACCGGGTGCGCGCCTTCCGCTACGGCCCGCCATCGAACGTCGTCAGGCGGACGACCGGCGACGACCTCCCATCCCCCACCACCGGAGAAGACTGAGCTCACCATGAACAAGCTGTCCGCGGCCGGAGCGCTCGCGCTGGCCGTCACGTTGGCGCTGAGCGCCTGTTCGAGCGGCACGCCGAGCACGTCCGCCGCACCCTCCACCGGGTCCTCCACCGGGTCCTCCGCCGGGGGCAAGCAGAAGGTCACCTTCCTCGTCTTCCCGTCGCCGAACCTGCCGGAGTCGTACTGGAAGGCCCAGGTCGCGCTGGTGACGAAGGCCAACCCCGACCTCGACGTGGAGCTCGTCGCCGCGCCGTCGGAGTCGGAGCGCAACGACTACGCCAAGCAGCTCGCCGCCTCGGGCCAGCTGCCGGACGTGCAGATCGGCATGCAGGACCTGATCGCGCTGGAGCCGAACCTGGCGACCTGGACCGAGCAGGAGCTCAAGGACTTCATCTGCCCGACCTGCGGTGCGGTCAACGGCAAGGTGCTGCAGCTGCCGGCCAACACCCAGACGATCCCGAACGTCTACTACAGCAAGAAGCTGTTCAAGAAGGCCGGGATCGAGGCGCCGCCGAAGACGTACGCCGAGCTGCTCGCCGACGCCGGCAAGCTCCAGGCCGCCGGGATCACGCCGTTCGTGAGCGGCGGAGTGTTCGTCACCTCCCAGCCGTGGACCGCCATCCTGGCCACCGACCTGTACGCCAGGACCCCCGACTGGATCGCCAAGCGGCGCGCAGGCCAGGTGACGTTCGCCGCCGACCCGGCCATGAAGGCGGCCACGCAGAAGTTCGCCGACCTGGCCGCCAAGGGCTACATCGACAAGCGGCAGATCGGCCAGGACTACCCGAAGACGCAGGAGGCGTTCCTGGGCGGCAAGGGCGCGATGTACCCGATGGGGAGCTGGTTCGCCGCCGCGGCCGACCAGTCGGAGATGAAGGACGACATCGGCGTGTTCGCCTGGCCGAGCGACGACGGGAGCCTGCATCTCCCGGCGTTCACCGGCGGCGGCCTGTCCGTCAGCGCCACGGCCAAGAACATGGCCGCGGCCAAGGAGTTCGCGCTGGCCTTCCAGCTCACCAAGGAGAACCTGGACGCCTCGGTCAAGGCCGACGCGCTCTTCCCCGCCGTCAAGGGCTACACGCCGCCGTCCACCACCGGCCCGGTCTTCAAGGCCGTGTACGACCTGTGGCAGCAGGCGCTCCAGCAGAACGCGACCGTCCCGGCGTTCAGCTGGGAGGCGGGCGACGCGGCGATGCTGCCCGGCATGCAGGGCAAGTTCTGGTCGACCGCGCAGGACCTGGTCAGCGGCAAGAAGACGACGGACCAGGCGCTGGCCTTCCTCGACACCGAATGGGAGAAGAGCGGCTGATGGCCGTCAGCACCACCCATCGCAGGCCCGGCACGCTCACCCGCCCAGGGAGCAGGCGGCCGGCGTGGCCGGGCCTGTGGCACTTCCTGACGTTCGCGGCGCCGGGCACGCTCGTCTACACGTGCCTGGTCCTGCTGCCGATCGCGATGAGCGTCGGCTACAGCCTCACCAACCAGGCGCTGCTCAGGCCGAACACGCAGTTCGTGGGCCTGCGCAACTACGCGCTGCTCCTGCGGGACGAGACGTTCCTGAACTCGCTGCGGGTCACCACGATCCTGACGCTGATCGTGGTCATCGTCCCGAACGTGCTCGGCGTGGCCGTCGCCGTCGTCCTCGACCGGCGCGGCTGGCTCTACAACGCGCTGCGCAGCGTCTTCTTCACGCCGATGGTGATCAGCTCGGTGGTCATCAGCGTGATCTGGACGCGCGTGCTCGCCGACGACGGCCCGGTCAACCAGGGGCTGCGGGCCCTCGGCGTGGCCGAGCCGCCGGGCTGGCTGTCCGACCCGGACATCGCGCTGTACTCCCTGGCGTCCATCGTCTGCTGGCAGATGCTCGGCTTCTGCGTGGTCGTCTACCTGGCCGGGCTGCAGGGCGTGCCGCAGGAGCTGGCCGAGGCGGCCGCGATCGACGGGGCGGGGCCGCTGCGCCGCTTCTGGAAGGTGACCTGGCCGCTGCTGGCGCCCGCGCTGACCATCAACACCGTCGTGCTGCTGATCTCGGCGTTCAAGATCTTCGACCACGTGAAGGTCATCACGAACGGCGGCCCGGGCACGGGCACGACGGCCAGTGTGGCGTTCGTCGTCCTCCAGGAGGGGTTCGTGGAGAACCGCACCGGTTACGCCTCCGCCGAGGCGGTCGTCATGCTCGTCGTCATCGCCGCCCTGTCGGTGGTCACGCTGCGGATCCTGCAGCGCAGGGAGGTTCAGCTATGACCGGTTCGCGGCTGCCGTGGGTGCGCCCGCTGGTGGCGCTGGTCATCGGCGCGGTCTTCTTCATCCCCCTCTACATCGCGCTGATCAACGTCTTCAAGGTGAGCGGCCAGGTCTCCCGCGACACGATGTCGTTGCCCGATCCGTTCACCCTGGACAACCTCACCCGCGTGCTGACCGACCCCGACAGCCTCTTCTGGTCGTCGCTGCGCACCAGCGTCGTGGTCACGTCGCTGTCGATCGTCATCCTGACGCTGCTGTCGGCCATGCTGGGCCACTACCTGGCGCGGCACACCCAGTGGTGGTCGCGCGCGGTCATGGTGCTGCTGCTGTGCGGGCTGATGATCCCGCCGCAGGTCATCCTCATCCCGGTCACGCAGGTGCTGAAGTCGCTCGGGCTGATGTCCACGCTCCAGGGGCTCATCCTGTTCAACGTCGGCTACTACGTGCCGTTCGGGGTGTTCGTCTTCTCCGGGTTCATGAAGGGCATCCCGCGCGAGCTGGAGGAGGCGGCCGCGATCGACGGGGCGACGCGCTGGCAGACGTTCTGGCGCGTCGTCTTCCCCCTCCTGCGGCCGGCCACCGCGAGCGTGCTGATCTTCCTCGGGGTGTGGATCTGGAACGACTTCCTCAACCCGCTGATCATTTACGGCCCCCGCGAGGGCACCACGATCATGACGGGCGTCTACAAGTCGCTCGGCCAGTACGCGGCGGACTTCGGCGGCATGTTCGCGCTGATGTTCCTGGCCACGCTGCCGATCCTGGTCTTCTATCTGCTGCTGCAGAAGCAGTTCGTCAAGGGCCTCACGGGCGGCGCGACGAAGGGGTGACCGTCTCCTCCAGGCGGATGCCCGGGGGCAGGCCCTTGAGCGTGGCGGTGCCGTCGTGGTCCACCCGTACCTCGACCTCGGCGTCCGCCACGCGCAGCCCGGCGGTCAGCGCGCCCAGGGGCGCGCCGGACAGCGGGCGCAGCTCCACCCGGCCCGCCGGCACGTCGGGGTAGAGCCCGGTGGCCGCGTGGGCGATGACGACCGCGGCGGCGGCCGACCACGCCTGGGGGCGGCAGGAGGCCGGGTAGGCCACCGGGCGGCCCACCCGGTCCCGGGCGTCGCCCGCGAACAGCTCCGGCAGCCGGTAGCCGAACGACTCGGCCGCCGCCAGCAGCCCTTCGGCCAGGGTGGTGGCCTGCTCGTCGAAGCCCTCCCTGGCCAGGCCGGCGATGACGATGGCCGTGTCGTGCGGCCAGACGGATCCGCAGTGGTACGACAGCGGGCTGAACCCGCCCTCCTCTGACGACATCGTCCGCAGCCCGAACGCCTCCGCCATGCCGGGAGAGGCCAGCAGGCCGGCGACCTGGGCCGACTCCTCGCGCGAGAGCAGGCCGGTGCCGAGCAGGTGGCCGATGTTGCTGGTCAGGGAGTTCACGGGGCGCTTGTCGCGGTCGAGGGCGAGCGCCGGGAAGGGGCCCTGGGGCCCGTCGACCCAGAAGGCGGCGCGGAAGCGCTCGGCCAGCGTCCCGGCGTAGTCTCGCCATCGGCCGGCCCCCGGGAGGTCGAAGGCGTCCAGGAGGGCGGCCCCGTGCAGGGCGGCCTGGTGGGCGTAGCCCTGCACCTCCGCCAGCGCGATCGGCGGCTCGGCCTGGCGGCCGTCGTGGAAGCGCACCGAGTCGCCCGAGTCCTTCCAGCCCTGGTTGGCCAGGCCGCGCCCGCTGGAGTCGATGTACTCGAGGAACCCGTCCCCGTCGGGGTCGGCGTGGTCGGCGAGCCAGCCCAGCGCCGCCTGGAGGTTCGGCAGCAGCGCCCGCACCTCGGAGTCCGGCAGGCCCCAGCGCCACGCGTCGTGCAGCAGGCTGATCCA
The DNA here is from genome assembly GCF_044593615.1 of Nonomuraea sp. NPDC051941. NCBI lineage: Bacteria > Bacillati > Actinomycetota > Actinomycetes > Streptosporangiales > Streptosporangiaceae > Nonomuraea > Nonomuraea sp. NPDC051941. Next base: position 23,233 of record NZ_JBIUCF010000010.1, on the reverse strand, counting down.
GAGCGGGGTGGCGTCGATGGTGCCGTAGTAGGCGGCGGGCAGCCGTCCGCCCTTGTCATCCAGGTCGAAGGCGTCCCGGCGCAGCTCGTGCATGATCTTGCCCGGGGCCTCGCCGGAGTCCGGGTCGAGGCGCCGGCCCTGGCGACGGGCCAGGACGCGCAGGGTGCCCGCGGCCAGCCGGGTGCCGAGCGGGAGCAACATGCGCGCCGCCCAGATGCTGTCCCTGCCGAAGAGGGTCAGGAACCAGGGCGCGCCGGCCGCGAGGAAGGTGTCGCCGGGCTCGCCGGGCTCGGCCAGCCGCAGCGACCGCAGGTCTTCTAGCGACTGGTCCAGCAGCCTGGTGACGCGCCGGTCGGCGGCGGTGACGTGCGGCGGGATCCATTCGAGGGTCGCGGCGGGGGGCACGACGACCGCGGCGGGGTCCTCGACGGCGAGCTCCCAGCGCAGGGTGGCCCGGCCGCGGGGCGGCAGGCTCACCTCCCACCGCAGGCAGGCCCCGTCGCCCGCCGTCGCGTGGGCGCCGTGGCCGGTGACGGTGACGCGGGCGCTGTTGGCGTGCCAGGTCAGGCGTCCGTCCCCGGCCGCGCCCGCCGGTACGGGGGTGCCGGAGCGCCCCGACTTGACCGCCTCGACGGCCGCGAAGTCGCAGGCCAGCTCGACGGTGACGGTGGCCGTGACCGGCGACGACGCGGTGGAGACGATCTCCACCTGCTCGCCCATGCCGAACGGCGACACCTCCCGCGAGCGCTCGATCCGCACCGTGGGGTCGATCGTGCGGTCGCCGAGCCAGCGGGCCAGGGACACGAACCGGGCCTGGCCGGCGGCCCCGGGCGCGTACCCGATGGACTCCGGCTCGCGCCCGTCCACGAGAAGCCGGGCCTGGGACAGCACCCGGCGGTCCGCGCAGAAGAGCCCCTGCACGCCGGCCTGACGGATCTGGCCGTCGGCGTCGCTCAGCGCGCTCGCCGGCGCCATGACGGTGCTGACCAGATCGTGCAGCAGCGGCTGAAGCACTACGTTTCCCCCTGAGGTCAGATTATTGATCACCCCGGGCCTTGACAGACGGACGCCAGGGGTGCAGATTTCGAAACACTCCGCTAACTTTGAACGATCAAATCATGCCGCACCGGACTTTGAACGTTCAACCCCCTCGAAAGGCGATTTATGGCGGAAAAGGTGACGATCACCGATGTGGCGAAGGCAGCAGGCGTGTCGCGCCAGACGGTGTCGAACACGCTCAACAGCCCGGAAGTGGTCCGAGAGGAGACCCGCAAGCACGTCCTCGAGGTGATCGAACGGCTCGGCTACCGCGCCAACCAGGCCGCCCGCCAGATGCGCACCGGCCGCTCCCGCCTGATCGCCATCGGTATCGAGCCCGACGGCGACGGGATCAGCGGCTCGTGGGCCGACCGCTTCCTGCACAGCCTGTCGGAGACGGCCGCGCAGGAGGGGTACCGGATCCTGCTCTACACCGCCGCGGACGACCACGCGGAGATCGCGACGTACGAGGACCTGCTCGGCGCGTACAAGCCGGACGCGTTCGTGCTGACCGGCACCCACCACGACGACCTGCGCGCGGCCTGGCTGCTGGAGCGCGGGCTGCCGTTCGTGGCGTTCGGCCGGCCCTGGAGCGACCTGCCCGACGCGCGCCATCCGTGGGTGGACGTGGACGGCGCCGCGGGCACCGAGGCGGCCACCCGCCACCTGCTGGCCGCCGGTCACCGGCGCATCGGCTTCATCGGCTGGCCGCCCGGCTCGGGCGTGGGCGACGACCGCCGCGAGGGCTGGGCGAGAACGCTGACCGGGCACGATCTGGGCGGGTTGCAGCGAGCGGTCGAGGACGGCATCGCGGCCGGGGAGAGCGCGGCCCGCGACCTGCTCGCGGCCGACCCCGGCGTGACCGCCCTGGTATGCGCGAGCGACTCCCTCGCCCTCGGCGCGCTGCAGGCCCGCGAGCCCGGCCGCCCCGTCGCGGTGATCGGCTTCGACGACACGCCCGCCGCCAGGGCCGTCGGCCTCACCAGCGTCCACCAGCCGCTCGGCGAGGCCGCCGCGGCCTGCGTCGACCTGCTCGCCCGCGCCCTGGAGAGCCCCGACGCCGAGCCGCCGTCGGCGCACGTGCTGCTGCCCCCCTCTTTGGCCATCCGTAAGTCCGCCTGACCCTTAACCCCCCACAACGCGAGAACAGGACCCACCCCGATGACGTCACGTAACCGCCGCGCCGCCGCGATCAGCGGCCTCGCCTGCGCCACGCTCGTTCTGTCGGCCTGCGGCAGCGGCTTCGACGACAAGCCGAGCCAGGCCCCCCAGCAGAGCGGCGGCCAGGTCAACCTGCAGATCCTCATCGGCTCCTCCGGCGAGGCGGAGACCGCGGCCGTCAAGCAGGCCGCCCAGACCTGGGCCTCCTCGGCGGGCGCGGCCGCGACGGTGACGCCCGCGCAGGACCTCGCCCAGCAGCTCGGCCAGGCCTTCGCCGGTGACAGCCCCCCGGACGTGTTCTACGTGGACGCCTCCCGCTTCGCCGACTACGCCAGCGTCGGAGCCCTGGAGCCGTACGGCGACAAGATCAGCCAGCCCGACGACTTCTACCCCTCCCTGCGCACGGCGTTCACCCGTGACGGCAAGCTCTACTGCGCGCCCAAGGACTTCTCCACCCTCGCGCTGATCGTCAACAAGGACCTGTGGTCCAAGGCCGGGCTCACCGACGCCGACGTGCCGACCACCTGGGAGCAGCTCACCTCGGTCGCCGAGAAGCTCAAGGCCAAGGACGTCACCCCGCTGGCGATCGGCCCGACCCGCGACCGCGTCGGCGCGTTCATGGTGCAGGCCGGCGGCTGGCTGACCAGCCCCGACGGCAAGCAGGCCACCGCCGACAGCCCGCAGAACCTCGCGGCCCTCGAGTACGTGCGCTCGCTGGTGTCGGCCAAGCTGGCCCGCTACCCCGACCAGCTCGACGCGGGCTGGGGCGGCGAGGCGTTCGGCAAGGGCAAGGCCGCCATGACCATCGAGGGCAACTGGATCAAGGGCGCGCTCAAGGCGGACTTCCCCGACGTCAAGTACTCGGTCCACGAGCTGCCGGCCGGCCCCAAGGGCAAGGGCACGCTGTCGTTCACGAACTGCTGGGGCATCTCCGCCAAGAGCAAGCACAAGGAGCAGGCCATCTCGTTCGTCGAGGCGATGACCAAGGCCGACCAGCAGATGACCTTCGCCAAAGCGTTCGGCGTCATGCCCTCGCGCCAGTCCGCCAAGGCCGCCTACACTGCCGAGTTCCCCGACGACGGCCCCTTCGTCAACGGCGCCGACTACGCCCAGGGCCCCGTGAACGCCCCCAAGATGGACAGCGTCCTGGCCGACTTCGACACCGGGCTGCAGCAGCTGGCCACCACCGCGCCCAAGACGCTGCTCCAGCGGACGCAGAAGAACATCCAGGCCGCGCTCGGCACGTCATGACCATCAGCAAGACTCGTGAGAACCTGGCGGGCTGGCTCTTCGTGGCCCCCGTCGTGGTGATCCTGGGCCTGTTCATGCTGGCGCCGATCCTCATGGCGCTGTGGGTGAGCCTGACCGACTGGAACGGGCAGGGCAGCCCGTTCCGGGGCAGTGTGCCGTTCGTCGGCGTGGACAACTACACCCGCCTGTTCACCGAGGACGGGCTGGCCAGGCAGGACTTCATGACGAGCGTCCGCAACAACGTCTACTACGTGGCCATCGTGGTTCCGTTGCAGACCGTGCTGGCGCTCGGCCTGGCCCTGGTCGTCAACAGCCGGCTGCTGAAGGGCCGGACGTTCTTCCGCGCCGCGTTCTTCTTCCCGTCGGTGACCAGCTCGGTGGCGATCAGCGTGGTGTTCCTGTTCGTCTTCGCCAACTCCGGCGCGGTCAACGCCCTGCTGGGGATGTTCGGCGTCGACGGGCCCCAGTGGTTCGCCGACTCGCGCGGGGTGCTGCACCTGCTGCTCGGGTCCGTCGGCCTGGTCGATCCGGCGGCCCCGCCGGAGGCCCTGACCTCCGGCGGGCCGTTCGGGCTGTCGTGGTGGGAGTGGCTGTCCGGGCCCAGCGTGGCGATGACGACCATCATCGCGCTGGTCGTCTGGACCACGTCGGGGACGTTCATGCTCATGTTCCTGGCGGCGCTGCAGGACATCCCGGTGTCGCTGGAGGAGGCCGCCATGCTGGACGGGGCGGGCCGCCGCCAGGTCTTCAGGAACGTGACGCTGCCGCTGCTCAAGCCGACCATGTTCCTGGTGCTCACGCTGGGGCTGATCTCGACGTGGCAGGTCTTCGACCAGGTGTACGTGATGAGCCAGGGCAATCCCGCCAAGACCACCCTGACGCCGGCGTTCCTGTCGTACCAGACGGCCTTCCGCAGTTTCGAGTACGGCTCGGGCACCGCGATCTCGTTCGTGCTGTTCGCCATCATCGTGGTGCTGACCCTGGTCCAGCGCTGGGTGATGAGAGAGAGGCGTCATGCGTAAGGACAACGCGCGATCGCTGGCCTCCACGTTCGCCGGCTACTGCATCCTGATCTTCTTCGCGCTCGTCTTCCTCTACCCGTTCGTCATCCAGATCGCCGCCTCCTTCAAGACCGAGTCGGACGCGGCGGCACATCCCCTGTCGCCCATCCCCGACCCGGTGACGCTGGGCGGCTACGAGAAGGTGTTCCTCAACACCGACCTGCCGCTGTGGCTGGGCAACTCGTTGCTGGTGACCGTGGTCATCACGGTCGGGCGCGTGCTGCTCGACTCCATGGCCGGATACGCGCTGGCGCGGCTGCGCTTCCCGGGGCGGCGGGCGATCTTCTCGACGATCATCGCGATGCTGGCGGTGCCGGGCGTGGTGCTGTTCATCCCGAAGTTCCTGGTGCTGAACCAGTTCGGCATGTACGACAGCTACACCGCGCTGATCCTGCCGGTGATCGCGGACGCGGCCGGGGTGTTCATCATGAAGCAGTTCTTCGAGTCGCTGCCGGTCAGCGTCGAGGAGGCGGCGAAGGTGGACGGGGCGGGCGTCTTCCGCACGTACTGGTCGATCGTGCTGCCGATGGCCCGGCCTGCGCTGCTCACGCTCACCATCATCTCCTTCCAGGGCTCCTGGAACGAGTTCGCGCACACGCTGGTGGCGGTGCAGAATCCCGAGCTGTTCACGCTGCCGCGGGGGCTGGCCGACCTGGTGAGCGGGTCGCTGGGCAAGGGCACGCAGTATCCGCTCAAGCTGGGGGCCGCGCTGATGGCGACCATTCCGGTGGCGGTGGTCTTCGTGATCTTCCAGCGGTACTTCGTGCGCGGCGCGAACGAGGGCTCCGACAAGGGCTGAGCGTTCCTCTGGACGTCAGCGGATGTTCAGAAGCACCCCCTAGATTCCGGTCACGTGAAAGTCGATGACAGATCTTCCCTGCTCACCCGTCGTTCCCTGCTTGCCGGCGCGCTCTCCGGAGCGGGCCTCGCCGTCCTGGGCGGCACCGCCGCCCAGGCGGCCACGCTCGGGAGGGCACCCCGGGTTCTGATCGCCACGAACGAGCCGTGGGGCACCTACCACGTGGCCCCGCTGCTCCCGGAGGCGCGGCGGCGCGGGTGGGAGATCACGCAGCTGGTGCCCGACCTGACGGGGATCAAGCCGGGCGACCCGGTGCCGGTCGCGACGCCGGACCGCGTTCCGGACGCCGACCTGCTCGTCGTGACAGGTGCCGGGGACTGGCCGGCGGAGTGCGCCGCCCGGTTCCGGAGCCTGCCGTTGGTCGCGAGCTCGCTGGCGTACCAGCTGCCGGTCGAGGCACCCCGCGCGAAGGAGTTCCGCGACCGGCTCAGGGCGATCACCGCGTCCTCGCCGGCCGAGGCCAAGGTGTTCGACGACTACCTGGGCACGCGCCGCCCGATCACGGTCGTCGGCACCCCGCAGACCGACGACCTGCCCAGGCACGCGCCCGAGCCCGGCACCGTCCTGGTGCTCACCAGCGTGACCAGGTCCAGCAGCACGGGCGGCTCGGCCCCCGGCACCGAGCTGCTGCTGGCCGCGGCCGATCGGCTGGCGGCGGCGGGCAAGCACATCCTCGTGGGACTGCACCCCCGCGAGGACCGCTCGCTCTGGGAGAAGTACGAGATCAGCTCCGTGCCGTCGGTCCAGGCGTCGGCCCGGGCCGAGGCCGCCATCGGCATCCCGGGCACCGTCTTCCCGGTGGTCGCGGCCGTGGGCGTCCCGCTGGTGGGCTGCACGGACCCGGGCCTGAACATCCCCGCCTACCTGCTGAGCGTCTGCTCCCACACGATCACCACCGCGGACGAGGCCGTGACCGCCGTGGCGGGGGCCGAGCCGGTGTCGCGGGAGGTGCTGTACGAGGCCGTCGGCCCCATCGGCGGCTCGGCCCGCCGGCTGCTGAAGGCGTGGCGGAAGGCCGGCGTCCGGGTCTAGCGGGTCAGGTCTAGCGCGTCATCGTCTGGCGCAGCCGCTCGGCCTGCTCACGCAGGGGTTGCGGGATCAGCTCGACGAGCTGGTCCGGCCTGAGCGGCAGGTCGAGCAGGCTGAGCTTGACCCGCTTGCGCTGGGCGTAGGTGTCGGCGTCGAACCGTACGACGTCCACCGCGTCCGTGCGCAGCCGCGCGGACAGCTCGGCTCCGGGCCGGAGCTGCCTGGCGGGGGTGCCGTCCACGGAGAAGAGCAGCGTCATGTCGTCCGACGGGTTGCGCAGCACGATGTGGTCGTCCTTGCCGAGGATGACCGAGCGGCTGATGCCGGACATCGGGGCCACCGGGGTCAGGGCGACGGCCTCGGTGGACGGGGAGATGATGGGGCCGCCGGCCGCGTGGTTGTAGGCCGTCGAGCCGGTCGGGGTGCAGACGATCACCGCGTCCGCGCGGTAGTAGCCGTGCCTCAGGCCGTTGACCTCGAGGTCGAGGGTCAGGCTGGACAGCGGATCGGCGGCGGTGACCACGATGTCGTTGAACGCGGTGTGGTCGTCGGCCTCCAGGCAGCTGTGCGGTTCGAGGGTGTAGTGGCCCTCGGCCAGGCGGTCGAGGGCCGGCTCCAGCTCCGACGGGGTCACCTCGATGAGGAAGCCGAGGTGCCCGTGGTTGACGCCGAGCACCGGCACCTGGCGGCCGACCACCAGGCGCATCGCGCCCAGCATGGTGCCGTCGCCGCCCAGGCTGATCACTCTGGTCACCCGCTCGACGAAGTCCTCGGGCGTGACGATCTCGACCTCCGGCCCCACTCGCCCGGCGTCGCACCGCCGGGCGATGACCGCGCCTCCGGCGCGCCGCGCGTGCCGGAGGATCAGCCGTACGGAGTCCTGCACCGGCCGGTCGGGGTGCACCACCAGCCCAAGAGTGAAGTGCTTCACGTGGTGCCCCCTACCCAGCGATGCGGTCAGCGGACCTTTCGGATGGGAATCACCGTCAGGGCGCCGAGCACGGCGAACACCAGGGCGGCCGTGAAGGCGGCGGGATAGTTGTCGGTGCCGCCGCCGATGGTGAGGAAGAGCGGGGCGATCAGCGGGGCCAGCGACTGGGGCAGCGAGTTGGCGATCTGGAAGACGGCCAGGTCCTTGGCCGCGTTGTCGGGGTTGGGCAGGACCCGCACGACCAGCGCGATGTCGACGGCCATGTACGCCCCGGTCCCCAGGCCCAGGATCAGCGAGCCGACCAGGTACTGGGGGTAGGTGGTGGTGAAGCCGAGGGTCAGCAGGCCCACCCCCATGATCAGGGACGCCACCAGCACGAAGACCTTCCTGCGTCCCAGCCGGTCGGACAGCCAGCCGCCGATCGTGGCCGTGACCAGCGAGCCGCAGGTGAAGACGAGCGTGGCGGTGAAGACCAGCGACACGGCCTCGGTGGGGCTGTAGCCGAGGCGGTCGGTGATGACGTAGAAGCCGAACGTCAGCTTGAACGCGTTCCCCGTGAAGATCAGGAAGCGGCCGGCGAACGCCCAGCCGAAGTCGCGGTGGGCGAAGGGGTTGACCCACAGGCTGCGCAGCAGGTCGAGGGGGCGGAACGGGCCGAGCGCGGCCCGGTCGGCGGGACGGTCGGGCAGGAACGCGATCAGCAGCCCGAGCGCGACGAACGCGAAGACCCCCGGCAGCAGGAACATGAGGAACGTGCTGCCGGCGACGGACGTGGTGATGAACGTGCCGGCCAGGATGCCGACGTTGCTCATCAGGCCGATGACGCCGGAGACCCGTCCGCGCTGCCGCTCCGGTATGTGGTCGGGGTTGATGGCGTTGAGCGCGGCCTGGGCGGCGTTGTAGCCGGCCTGGGTGACGCACCAGCCGAGCAGGATGGTGGGGACGTTCTGCGCGAGCGCCATGATGAGCAGCCCCGCCGCCCCCGCGAGGGCGCCGCCCGCCAGCCAGGGTCGGCGGCGGCCGAAGCGGCTGGTGGTGCGGTCGGAGAGGTTGCCCCAGATGGGGGTGATGGCCATGGACAGGAACGCGCCCACGGACAGGATGAGCCCGAGGCTGGCGGCCTTGGTGTCGGGGGCGACGGCGCCGACCTTGACCGAGAGGGTCACGGTGATCGGGGTGAGCAGGGCGGCCCAGAGGCCGAGCTGGCCGAAGGCGTACAGGGCGATGAAGCGGGTGCTCGCGGGGGCGGCCGGCGCGTCGTGCGGGCCGGTCGCGGCCGGGGTCGGGAGAGCGGTCACGGGGACCTCCGGAGGTGGAGCAGGGGGGTCAGTTGCGGAGCAGGTCGAGGTCGTCGGCGAGGTCGTGCAGCGAATACGGCGGGGCCGCGCCGTCGGTGACGGCGGCGTGCAGGTGACGCCAGGCGGCGCGGTAGGCGCTCTCGTACAGGGTGGGGAGCAGGCGTTCGCCGTCCGCGTCGGTGCGGGCGACGGTGGCCGGGCGGGCCGTCGCGGGATCGGGGAACGAGAGCCGCCACTGGACGGCCGGCCCCAGCACGTCCAGCCGCGCCCGCCGGGTGCCCAGGCCGGAGACGGCCGCGGCGAGGTGCACGGGCACGTCGCCGACGTGGGCCCGCGCGAGGTGCCCGTGGGCGTCGGCCTGGATCACCTCGACGGCCCGGGCGGGCCCGATCGCGGTACGCAGCAGGGCGAGCTGGTCGAGCAGGACGTCCGGCGGCGAGCTCCCGGCCGGGACCGTCGCGGTCACCTCGATGAGCGAGGCGTCCTCGGTGTCCAGGGCTCCGGCGAGGGCCGCGACCGCCGGATCGAGCGCCCACGGCCCGGCCACGACGACGGGGACCCCGGCCGCGGCCGCACGTCCGGCGAGCTCCCGCACGTCCGCGACACCGCCCCCGGCGACCCCGGCGATCAGGATGCCGGTGGGCCGGGCGTCCAGGGCGGCGCGCAGGGCGGTCAAGGTCGGCACGGCGGTGACCGTGCCGATGATCGGGCCGCCGGGGGTGGCGGGGCGGAAGTACTTGGGCAGCGAGGCCAGGGTGGCGTGAACGGCGGGGTGGTCGGTGCTCTCGGCGAGGGTGACGGGCAGCGGTTCGAGGGTGGTGCTGGTCATGCGGCGGTCCCTTGGAGCAGCAGGTCGGCGGCGCGTTCCGCGAGGTCCAGCGCGTAGGCCAGGTCGTCGACGAGGTCGGACGCGGCGTAGCGGAGCGGTTCGGCACCGGTGACCAGGGCGGCGAGGTGCTGCCACTCGCCGGTGTAGCCGTTGTCGGGGTGGGGGCCGAAGGTGTGCAGCCCGGTGGGGGTGCGAAGCTCCGCGGTGGCCGAGCCGGCGCGCACGTACGACGGGGTGAAGTCGAGCCGCAGCTCGCCGCCGTCGCCCCACACCTCGAAGCTCCACTCCTCCCGCCAGCCCCGGTGCAGGTAGCCGATGAGCTCGGCCGTCCGCCCGCCGCCCTGGAAGGTCAGGACGTAGCCGAACGGGCTGAGCGGCCGGGCGACGTCCACGCGCTCGACGCGCGGCAGGAAGCGCCGTACCAGCGGGAGGTTGTGGATGGCCAGGCCGAGAACGGCTCCCCGGATGGACGCCGCCCGCACCGCCGGGTCCGACGGGTCGCCGCCGCGGACCGGGAACACCGGTTCGGCGTGCAGCTGGGTCGCCAGCGTCTCGAAGCGGGCGTTGGGCGGGAGCACGATGCGCGAGCGGATCCGGCGGGCGGTGGCGGGCAGGTCGCCCCAGTGCCGCTCGGCGGCCAGCCACGCCGGGTCGTAGGTGTGCATGGCGCCGACCACGATCGGGACACCGGTGTCCTGTGCCGCCCTGGCGATCCTGCGGGCGTCGTCCAGGGTCGTGGCCAGCGGCTTCTCCACCAGGACCGCCTTCTTCCCCGCCGCGCAGGCGGCCTCGGCCTGCTCGGCGTGGAAGGCGTGCGGGCTGCACACGGCGACGATCTCTACGGCGGGGTCGGCGAGCAGCTCTTCGACGGAGGTGCCGTGGGCGGCCCCGGCGCGGGCGGCGACCGCGGCCGCGGTGCCCTCGTCCACGTCCATGACGCGGGCCACGTGCAGCCGGTCGGACAGCCCGGCGACGGCGGGGAGGTGGATGGCCTGGGTGACCGGGCCCGCTCCGATGAATCCGACGCCGACGGTCATCGACGCACCTCTGCGGTGGTGAGGTGTTCGGTGACCCACTGACGCGACAGGATCGCGCTGTCCTTGGGGGTGCCGTGGTCGGGTACGTCGACCTCGACCACCAGCCACCCGCCAAAGCCCGCGGGCAGCGCGGCCAGCGCTCCTTCGAGATCCACGTCGCCCTGACCCGGCTCGGTCCACAGGTGGCGGGCCACGGTGGCCTCCCGGTAGTCCGCGCCCGCCTCACGGGCCTGCCGGGCGACGGCGGTGTGGACGTCCTTGAGGTGGGCCGCGCCGACCCGGTCGCGGTAGCGGGTGATCAGTTCGACCGGATCCGCGCCCGCCCAGTGCAGGTGGCCGGTGTCGGGCCCGAAGGAGAGCAGTTCCGGGGCGATGGCGTCCAGGACCGCGCGGGTCTCCTCCTCGGTCTCGATCCAGGTGCCGACGTGCGGATGCAGGCACGGGCGCAGCCCCTCGCCGGTGATGACCTCGCAGGTCCGGGCGAGGTTCTCGATGACGGTGGCGAGCCTGCCCGGGTCGTACGCGGCGCCGGTCGCGGGTGCGGCGAGCCGTTCCGGGGTGAGGGCCGAGGCGATGAACACCTCGGTCATGCCGAGCGCGGCCTGCGTTCCCGCGTGCCGCCTGGCGTGTTCGAGGAGGCCGGGCATCGCCTCGGGGTTCTCGTACGTGCCCTGGAAGTAGCCGGGCGCGGGGGCGAGTCCGTACTCGCCGAGGAGGGCCAGGTAGGCGGTCGCCGAGGTGCCCTCCGGCACGTCGGCCTGGACGGCGGTGAAGCCCGCCTCGGCGATCTCGGCGAAGGCGGTGCGCAGGGTGGGGACGTCCAGCATGAAACCGGACGGCCCGAGCAGCCAGGGTAGCGGGTTGATGCCGATCATCTCGGGGTCCTTCCAAGGGCGCGAGCATGTGGCATCGCGCCTGCTCCAGGGCGTAACGGAGCCCATCGGGGAAATGTGATCGAGTGTTAACCTTTGGAACTCAAAACGTAAACGCCTGATAGCTTTTGACGCAAGAGGTTGATCCGAAGATTTTCCGTGGGAGGCTCAGAGGGTGGCGAACGTCGGCGGGACCCCGCGCGGCCCGTACCGGAGCGGCATCAAGCGCCGCGAGCAGATCGTCAGCGCCGCCGCCAAGGCCTTCGGCGAGCGCGGCTACAACGGGGCGTCCATGCGGCAGATCGCCGCGGACGTGGGCGTCTCACCGGCGGCCCTGCTCCGCCATTTCCAGGACAAGGAGGAGCTGCTCGCCGCGGTGCTCGAATGGTGGGCGCGGGAGACCGCCGCGCTCCGGCACGAACGGCGCGACGGGCTGTCGGCCTTCGACGACCTGCGCGACCTCATGACGTACCACACCCACCACCGGGGCCTGCTCGAGCTGTTCATCCACCTCACCGGCGAGGCGTCCAACGAGAAGCACCCGGCGCGCGCCTTCATCCAGGACCGCTACACGGGCATCGTGAACATGCTGGTCAAACGCCTGCTCGCGACGGCGGAGACGGGAGAGATCCCGCCGTTGACCGACGCGCAGGCCGAGGCCGAGGTACGCGCGCTCTGCGCCACCATGGACGGCCTGGAGATCCAGTGGCTGCTCGACCCCACCGTGGACCTGGTCGGTCTCTTCGACTTCCACCTCGACCACACGCTGGCGCGGTGGAGGAGCGGCGCGTACGCGCCGGTCACGGCCTCCTGAGCCCGCGCAGTCGACGGCGGGTCCTGAAGCGTCACCCCGATGCCGGGGGGTTCAGCGGGGTGGCAGGTCGAAGCGGGTCAGCACGCTCCTGCCGTCCGTCACCATGACGTCGAGGAGGTCGTCGCCGGCGGCGAGGACCAGCTCGTCGTCCCCGTCGCCGTCGTAGTCGCCAGCCGCCAGCGGCGCGCCGCGGACCAGGCCGCTGATGCCGCCACCGGCGCGCAGGCCGCCTCGGCCGCCCCAGAACATCCGGACCGGTTCACGCCCGTCGCGCGCCCCGCCGTAGGCGAGGTCGTCACGGCCGTCGCCGTCGAAGTCGCCGGCGACCGCCGAGCCCCTGTCGCCCTTGAACGTCCGGGTGCGGCCGTCACCGTAGTAGACGGTCAGCGTCCTGTCGACGTCGGGCGCCTCGGTCTCGGTGCCGGGCTCGTCGTTGCGGCTGCCGTCGTCGCCGACCGCCAGGTCCCTGGCGCCGTCGCCGTCGAAGTCGCCGAACGTGGCCGCCATGCCCTTGCCCAGCCTGCGCCCCGTCTTCGCCAGGCCGTCCGGACCGCCGTTCAGCAGCCACCCGGACGTCTGCTCGCCGTCGTCGCCCTCGAACACGACCAGCCCGGTCGCGTGCCGCCCGTCGATCTCGTCGACGGTCATCCGCCAGAAGTCGCTACCCGTGGGCGAGGGCTGGACGGTCTGACGGCTCGGCATGCCGGCGCGGCTGAACGGGCCGTACATCACGACCAGGTTGGAGCCGCCTCGGTTGTCGTCGGCGGACATCGCCACGTCGGCGGCGCCGTCCCCGTCGAAGTCGCCGGCGACGGACCGGAACGTCGCCATGGTGGTCTTGACGGGCGGCGGCACCGGGGTCGGGAGCGTTCCGGTGTCGATGCCGTCCGGGCCGCCCCAGAAGATGTGCGGGCCCATCGTCTCGTCGCGATCGCCTGGCCGCCCGTAGCCCAGGATGTCGCCGAAGCCGTCCCCGTCGAGGTCGGCTCGGATGCCCCGGTCGATCTGCCAGGCGAAGAACGTCCGCGACGACACGACCGCCGGCCTGCCGGCGCGCAGCCCTCGGGGCGAGCCGTAGACGACCGCGAGGAAGCGCAGGCCCGGTCGGAGCAGCTCGGCGTAGACGAGCAGGTCCGCACGGCCGTCGCCGTTGACGTCGTCGGGCCGCCCGCCGGCCTTGGCCGAACGCCGCGCGGGGGTCGGCGCGGGGGTCGGGGTGGCGGTCGGCGTCGGAGCCGGCGTGGACGCCGACGGCGACTGACCGGCGGGGCTGGGCGCAGGCCGGACGCCGCCGCATCCGGCGAGCAGGAGGACCAACGCCGGCCAGATCATCACCCTTCGCGGCACAGGCACCGAGCTTAGTGCTCGACCCTGCCGAGCGCCGGGTTTCCGCCACCGCTTCCGCCACCCGCGCCCGCGCCGCCGGGCCATCTCGCGGCGTCGCAGGGCGCGTCAGATCCGCTGCAGGGCCTTCTCGCGGCGGGCCGCGACGCTGGAGCCCGACTCCCCGCGGGCCATCCTGCGCAGCAGGAACGGGGCCGTTACCAGGCCGAGCACGGCCCAGGTCACCAGCACCCCGGCCGTCTCCACGGGCCGCCAGGACGCGCCGATCTCGACGGCGGCCGCGGCGTCCGGGAGCAGGGCCGAGCGCATGCCGAGCCCGAGCCAGTAGACCGGGAACGCCTGGGCGATCCACTGCACCCACTCCGGCAGCGCCGTGATCGGGTAGAAGATGCCGGAGATCGCGATCAAGCCCAGCACGGGGAGCTGGATCAGCCCCTGGCTGCGGGCGCTGACGAACACCGAGCCCAGCACCGCCCCCAGCGGCAGCGTCGCCACCAGCCCCAGCACGAGCACCCAGAGCACGGTCAGCCAGGCGCCCGCGTCGCCGAACGCCAGGCCGGGCACCAGGAACATGCCGGGAACCAGGAAGATCGCGAGGTCGGCGACCAGGCCGCCGGCGACGAGGATGATCTTTCCGAGCAGGTAGCCGGTCATCCCGTGCGGCGTGGCCTTGGCGCGCAGCAGGGTGCCGTCCTCGCGGTCGGCGGTGAGGTGCTGGCTCATGCTCACCATGGACATCCCGGCGTTCATGCCGAGGATGCTCGGCAGGGCCAGGGCTCCGAGGGAGAGCCCGCTCTGTCCGAAGGACACGTTCCGCAGGAAGTACGTGGTGACCAGCATCAGCACGGGCCAGAGGAAGTGGCCGAACAGGTCGGCGCCGTTCGTGAACGACTGCCGCAGCTCGATCAGGCCGCGGGACCATCCGGCCCGCCAGGCCGTCGCGGTCGGGCTCATCGGGCCGCCTCCTCCGCCTGCCGGACGAGGGAGAGGTAGGTGTCCTCCAGCGAGGCGCGGCGCACCTCGAGGTCCTCGATCTCCTCGCCGTACTGCTTGAACAGGTCGAACACCAGCCGGGTCGCCTCCGTGGCCGACCGGGCGAAGCGCTGCCCGTCGCGGGTCCAGCGCACCTCGTCCTCGCCGGCGATCTGCTGGGCGAGCTGCGCGACCGTGCCGTCCGCGACGATGCGGCCCCCGTCGAGCACCATGATGCGGTCGGCGAGCTTCTCGGCCTCGGCCAGGTCGTGGGTGGTGAGCAGGATCGTGGTGTCGCCCTCGGCGGCGAGCTCCAGGACCAGCTCGTGGAAGGCGCGCCGGGCCACCGGGTCGAGCCCGGCGGTGGGCTCGTCGAGGAAGACCAGCTCGGGACGGCCCACGAGGCCGACGGCCACGTCGAACCTGCGCCGCTGGCCGCCGGAGAGCGTCCTGATCTTGTGCTCGGCCTGCTCGGTCAGCCCGACCGCCGCGATGAGCCGGTCGGCCGGCCACGGCCGGGTGACGGTCTCGGTGGCGTACGCGGCGTAGTAGCGGCCGAGGTGCTCGAGCAGCTCGCGTACCCGCCATTTGCCGTGGTCGCGCCAGGACTGCAGGACGACCCCGACCCGCGCCCGCCAGTCCTCGCCGCCGCGGGCCGGATCGGCGCCCAGCACCTCGACCCGGCCGGCCGACCGCATGCGGAAGCCTTCGAGGATCTCGATCGTGGTGGTCTTGCCCGCGCCGTTCGGGCCGAGCAGGCACACCACCTCGCCCCGGCGTGCCCGGAAGGTCACGTCGTGCAGGACGTCGGCGGGGCCGTAACGCATCCGCAGGCCCTCGACGTCCAGCACGACTTCGCTCGTCGTCATGGATCTCGCCTCTCGTGGGAGCACGCCTCGGCGTGGCGCCCGGAGAGCCCGGCCGCGCAAGCAACCCTAGTTGACTAATTTCGACTTAGTCAACGCGGGTTGCTTGGCGCGGCCGTGCGAGGTCACTTCAGGCCGTACGCCCGCTGGACGGTCTGCTCGACGGTGTTGCCCTCGGCGTCCGTCGCCTGGGCCCGCAGGCCTACGGCGCCCGTGGTGGCCGCCAGCGCGGGAGGTGTGACGGTGGCCTGGCCGGAGGCCGAGACGCGGACCGGCGTCCAGTGGGCGCCGTCGTCGAACGTGACCGAGAGCTTCACGTCCTTGACCTTCGCGTCCGGGGTGCCGTAGGACCCGTGGTAGCCGGTGACGGTGATCCGGTGCGGCGTGCCCGCCTTGAGGCGGTTGTCCAGGTCGAGAGGCACGCCGTAGCGGAGGTTGAGCCGCCGGACCGGCTCGCACGGCGCCAGCTTGCCCGTGGCGAACCAGGCCAGGCAGAGCCCGTCGTCCGTGGTCTGCATCCCGCCGGTGGGCCGCTTCGACTTGAACGTCCAGGCGGTCTCGACGTCCTTGGCGTACAGCTGGGACGGGTTCGGGGTGTGGAACTTGTCGGTGAGCCGGTAGGCGGCCTCCGTCTCCGGGAGGGTGAAGGTCGGCACGATGATCGCGAAGATGGCGATCACGACCGTTGCCTCGACGAGCGGGACCTCCCGCCCGTCGCGGTACAGGCGCAGCTCGTCCTTTCCGCCGTGCTTGTCACCCTGGAAGTTGGCGTTGTATGCGAACGCCTCCTGGTGGTTCGGCACCGGGCCCATGATCGGCAGGGCCGACAGGAAGGTGTCCTTCGTCCGGCAGGGGAAGCACTGGGCGGTCCCGGAGCGGAGCACCGCGTCGGAGACGACGACGTTGCCCGGCACGCGGGGCTGGATCCCCCACGGCTCGGTCCGCGTGCCTGCGGTGGCGAAGATGTCCACCGCGGTCGCCGACAGCGCGCGCCTGTTGTAGAAGTCGCCGCCCTCGTCGTAGTTCATCGTGTTCGTGCGGGTCCAGACGACGTCCGGCGAGACGGGCCCCACGTACTCCGTGAAGGTCGTCTGCGCCCGCACGGTGTGCTCCATGGACCACGTGTTCGCGAACCTGGCCGGCCGCACCATCCCCGCCGACGTACTCAGCTCGACCGAGCCGGGCCGGTCGGCGTGGAAACGGTCCTCGATGCGCTGCAGGTCGCCCGTCCGGACCGAGTAGGACAGGTCGGCGGGGACGCGGCCCTGCTCGGGCAGCATCAGCGAGTAAAGGTACGGCGTGGTGGCGACGCCCTCCGCCGTGACCGTCACCGGCCGGCGCCCGGCCAGGGCTGCCAGGGCCCGCCCCTGCTCGGCGGTCAGGCTCATGGTCGGGATCGGGTACGTGGGCCAGCTACCCGCCGGGTCGAGGAAGGCCCGGTTGACGGCCCCGTACCCGAGGACTCCCACGGCCCCCGCCTGCTGGGCGGCCTTGACCCGGTCCAGGGCGTTGCCCGTGCAGGCCACGGCCGGGCAGAGGTCCTCCAGGTTGAGCAGGACGAGCTTGCCGCGCACGTCCAGGCCGCCGAAGTCGGTGCCCTTGCCGGCGTAGGCCAGCGAGAGCCTGCTGCGGCCGTCGAGCTTGGGCGTCTGCGGCGCCATGTCCTGGTAGCGGGGGGTGATGCGAGGGCCGCCGGGCACCGACATGGTGATGGCGGGGGCGCCGAGCTGGTAGCGGCCGTTGAGGGTGAACGTGCCCTGGGTGACCTTGCGGGTGGGCAGCATCACGTAGTTGTCCAGCCCGTACTGCGGGTACAGGGACTGCACGTCGACGTAGCCGACGCCGTTGGCCGCGGTGCGCCGGTAGGCGTACTGCGACAGGCGGGTCTCCGACTCGCGCGGCGTCCGCACGGACACCTTGCGCGCCTTGCGCAGGTCGAGCGTGACCGTGGTGTCCTTGGTGATCTCGATCTGCGGGTCGGACGGGAGCGACTGGACCCATGCGCCGTCCGCGCCGCGCCAGGCCAGCGCGGTGAGCACGGTGTAGGTGCCGGGGTAGACCTGGGCCTCGGTCTCGGTGCCCGAGGCGGGGGTGTAGGCGTACTGGAGGTCGTCGCGGTCGTCGGTGCGCATGAACATCCACGGGTTCTCCGTGGGGGCGCTCGCGCCGTCGGGCAGCACCACCCGGGCCCGGACGGTGACCTTCTTCGGCTCGACGAACGCGCCCACGGCCGTGTTCACCTGGACCTGGCCGTTCTCGCCGGTGGCGCGGACGGAGCCCTCGTACCAGGTGTCGGGGCCCGCGGGGTCGAACGTGACCGAGACCGGCGCGGTGCCGTGCGCGGGGACGGTGACCGTGTCGCGGTCGACGGTGAGCGTGCGCGCGGGCACGTCGCCGCCCCGGTGCGCCCTGACGCCCGTGCTCAGCGTGAGGGTGACCGGCTGGTCGCCGTCGTTGGTGTAGGTGAGGGTCTTGGTGACCGGGCCGTTCTGGGGCGAGGGCAGGAAGCCGAAGTCGATGCCGCCGGAGCCGCGCACCTGCTGCTTGACGGCGCGGGCGACGTCCACGCGGCCGGCGCCCTGCTCGTAGGCGTCCTGGCCGTCGCCGTGGGCGGAGCTGGTGAGCGCGGCCTTGAGCTGGGTGTTCGTCCAGTCGGGGTGCTGCTGGGCGAGCAGCGCGGCGGCGCCCGCGACGTGCGGGGTGGCCATCGAGGTGCCGGACGCGGTGGTGTAGCCGTCCTCGGCCGGCTCGCCCATGGACGTGCCGGCCGCGCGGGCGGCGACGATGTCCACGCCGGGGGCGCTGATGTCGGGCTTGAGGCTGTAGTCGATCGCGGTGGGGCCCCGGCTGGAGAAGGACGCCAGCTTGTCGTCGCGGTCCACGGCGGCGACCGTGAGCGCCGAGGCCGCGGTGCCCGGGGCACCGACCTGGCGGCTCGTGCCGTCGTTGCCCGCGGCGACCACGAACAGCGCCCCCGAATCGGCGGACAGCTTGTTCAGGGCCTGGTCGAGGGGGTTGTCCGGGCCGGGGCAGCAGCCGCCGAGGCTCATGCTGACCACGCGGGCCTTCTGGTCGACCGCCCACTGCATGCCCGCGATGATGTCGGATGAGAGGCCGCTGCCGTAGTTGTTGAGCACCTTGCCGACCAGCAGCGACGCCTCGGGAGCGACGCCCCGGTACTTCGCGCCGTTGCCCGCGATGATGGAGGCGACGTGCGTGCCGTGGCCGTGGCCGTCCTGGGCGGTCTTCTCCGAGCTGAAGTTCTCGGCCGCGGCGATGCGGCCGGCGAGGTCGGGGTGGGTGGCGTCGATGCCGGTGTCGAGCACGGCCACCTTGACGCCCGCACCCTTGAGCCCGGCCGCCCACGCCTCGGGCGCGCCGATCTGCTTGACGCTCCTGTCGAGCGAGACCTGGACCTTGCGGTCGAGCCAGATCTTCTCGGACGCGGCCCTCGCCGTGCTGACCCCGGACCAGAACTGGCCGGCGGTCTTCTTGTCCACCTTCACGGCGGCGGCGTCGATGCTGACCAGGGTGCGGGCCCCGGCCATGCGCTGCTGCGCCCCGTGCTGGACGATCAGCGGCAGGGTGGGGCTCTCCGCGTCGGAGTAGCCGTTGGCCGCCAGGTAGGCGACGTCGAACAGGCCTCTGTCCAGGCGTCCCGCCGACACCAGGCCCATCACGTCCGTGGGGTAGACGTAGTACGCGGCGGGCTCGCGTACCGACATGAAGAACACCGGGGCGCCGTCCGGGCGCCGGGCCGGCTGGATCTGAGCCTGCGGGCTGCCGTCCGGGGCGGTACTGTAGGTGACCACGTCCCCGGTGATCAATGTGATCCTCTTTGCGGACTCCCCCGCCGCGCCGACGACCGGCGGCGGCACGGAGGGAGCGGGAGGTGGGGTCGGGGCGGCCATCCCGGTGGAAAGCAGCACCCCCAACGCGACAAGCGACCGGCCGATCATGCGTCTCCTCAGAGATCATCGTGTCCCCGGGAACCATGACAGATCGCAGTAAAGCCGCGAAAGACGATTGTGAGTCCTCTTCCCGCCATGTGCGGAAATAGGACATGCTGTGATCGTGCTGGAGATCATCGGGCTCTCGTACGCCGAGCAGGCGCTGTACGAGGCGCTGGTGGAGCGCTCCCCCGCCGCGCTCGCCGAGCTGGGGCACGCCGCCTCCACGGCCGCCAGGCTGGAGCAGCTGGGGCTGATCACCCGGCTCCCGGAGGACCCGCCGCGCTATGTTGCGGTCTCTCCCGAGATGGGGCTGGACGCGCTGATCCGGGCGCGCACCCGGGAGCTGGCGGCGGCCCGCCACCGCGCCGCCCAGCTCGCCGCGCGCTTCCACCGCTCGGTGCCGGACGGGGACTCCGCCGACCTGGTCGAGGTGGTGATCGGCAAGGACGCGGTGGGCCGGTGGTTCCGGCGGCTCCAGGAGAGCGCGCGGCGGCAGATCAGCGTCTTCGACGCGCCGCCGTACGCGACGCCCATGGGCGGCAACGCGGTGGAGTTCGAGCTGCTGGAGCGGGGTGTCGAGTACCGTGCGCTGTACGACCGGCGGGCCATGGAGGTGCCGGGCACCCTCTCGCTCATCACCCGCTACGTCGCGGCTGGCGAGCAGGCCAGGGTCGGCGACGTGCCCGTCAAGCTCGCGCTGAACGACCTCCCCATGGCGATCATGCCGCTCCGCCATGACCAGCACGTGGTGGAGTCCGCGCTGGTGGTGCACGACTCGACGCTGCTGGACGCGTTGTCGGCGTTGTTCGAGATGTACTGGGAGCGGGCCGTACCGCTGCAGGTCAGGCACGGGCGGCTGGCCGAGGCGACCGGCCCCGCCGACGCGCAGCGGGACCTGCTGCCGCTGCTCACCGCGGGGCTGACGGACGCGGCCATCGCCGCCCACCTCGGGTGGAGCGACCGGACGGTACGCCGCCACGTGCGCGCGATGATGGTCCGGCTCGACGCGCGCACCCGCTTCCAGGCGGGCTACCAGGCGGTCGTACGCGGCTGGCTGGACGGGGACGCGTTATGACCGCCCTCGGGCTCGGCATGGACGGGGGCGGGCCGTGACCTCGCTGGGCGCGATCGGGCTCGGGCCCGATGAGGAGGCGCTGTACGAGGTGCTGCTGGACCGCTCCCCCGCCACCCTCGCCGAGCTGGCCGCCGCCTGGCCGCGCGCCGACCTGCAGCCGCTGCTCGCGTCGCTGGAGGCCAAGGGCCTGCTCAACACCTCCCCGGGGCCTCCGCCCGCCTACGCCGCCGTCGCCCCGGAGATGGCGCTCGACGTCCTCCTGCTCGCCGCCGAACGCGACCTGCTGCGGGTCCGCGAACGTGCCCGCGAGCTCGAGGAGGTCTTCCAGGAGCGCGCCCGCGAGCGTACGCCCCCGGTGGTCGTGGAGGTGGTCACCGGGCGGCGGGCGGTCGAGCAGCGGCACGCCCAGATCCAGCGCGCCGCCAGGCAGCAGCTCCGGTGCCTGTCCAGGCGGCCGTACTTCGACCCGCTGGGCAGCGTGGCCGCGCAGCGGGAGCTGCTGGAGCGCGGGATCACCAGCCGCATGATCTACGAGCGGGACTTCGTGGCGGCCGAGGGCGCGTTACGGCAGATCGAGGAGATGGTGGGGGCGGGCCAGCAGGCGCGGGTGCTGCCCGAGCTGCCGATGAAGCTGTACGTGGTGGACGACCGGCTGGCGCTGCTCCTGCTCAGGCACGAGCCGGCGGACGCGGTGGCGGCGCTCGTCATCCATCCGTCGGGGCTGCTGGAGGCGCTGATCAGGCTCTTCGAGGGGTTGTGGCAGCGGGCGCTGCCGCTCGGGCTGGCACCGTCCGTCCGCAACCCGCCGCCCAGGGACTCCCGGGACGACGCGCGGCTGATCGCGCTCCTGCTGTCGGGGCTCACGGACGAGGCCATCGCCCGCCAGCTCGGGGTCGGCCACCGGACGGCGGAGCGCCGGATCGCCGAGCTGATGTCCCGGCTCGGCGCCCGCACCCGCTTCCAGGCCGGCGTCCAGGCCGCCCTCTCCCAGCCACCCCCACCACCGTCCCCTTGACGGCGGGAGAGCCACTCCCCCACCGACCGGGGTGCGGTCCTTCGGGGAGTGGGAGTGTCAGGACGCGCTCAACGCCGCACAACCCCAGCACCGGCCCTCCCTCCAAGAGACCCCGCCTCTGACGGCGGGAGAGCCCCTCCCCCACTGACCAGGGTGGAGGAGTAGGAGGCGTCTTGCGTGGTCGGGGGAGGGGGTGCGGGCGCACCGGGCCGTCCGGCGCGCGCCTCCACGAGACGGCGGGAAGCCCCCGGATGCGCCGACCGGTGGTGTGGTTTTCCGGGAAGACATGGATGTGGCCGGATCGCGAGCCCGCGCGATCCGGCCACAGCTCAGAGGGTCAGCTTCCGCAGTGTTCGAAGGGGCTCTCGTACGTGCTAGCCCCTGCCTTGCCGCCCCACTTGACGCACTTGTCGGCGGCGGCGGCCCGGACGGGTCCGGCGTAGTACTCGAAGTTGCCGGTGTCGGTGACCCGGGCCTTGTCCTCGACCTCCAGGAAGGCTGTCGTGGCGGTGGCCGTGCCCAGCGAGGTCTTCTTGATCGTGGCCACGCAGTTGTTCCCGTTGTCCGCGTTGTACAGCAGGTAGACGGTGCCCGCCGTGCCCAGCGCGCTCGAGTCGATCACCTTGTAGCCGGTGCCGCACACCGACTCCGGCGTGTGCGGGTTGGTGCCCCCGCCGCCGCCACCGGTGACGTACTGCATGTACTTGGTCCAGTCCCAGTACTGGCCCGGGTCGGTGTGGTCGGCCTCCGGGACCTCGCTGTGGCCCACGATGTGGGTGCGGTCCTTGGGGATGCCGTACCGGTCGGCGATGTTGCGGGTCAGCGCCGCCGACGCGCGGTACATCGTGTCGGTGAACCACGTCGCGTTGTCGACCCAGCCCTCGTGCTCGATGCCGACCGAGCGCCGGTTGTAGGTGCCGGCGTGGAAGGCCCGGTCCTTCTCCCTGACCGTCTGCGTGATGGCGCCGTCGGAGGAGCGCACGACGTAGTGGGCCGAGGTGGGGTTCGGCCGGGGCCCGGTCTGGAACCAGTCGATCGTCCCGGCGTAGGTGCCCTGCGCCACATGGATGACGATGCGGTCGATCGCGTCGCTGGTCGGCCGGTTGGAGACGGCGTAGTTGCTGCTGTGCGCCGGAACCCACGCGGCGCCCGGGTAGTCGGTGCTCGCCGCGAGCGTGCTGGGCTTGTCCAGGTCGTCCGCCTTGGCGTACGGGCCGCGGTCGGGCGTCACGGCGCGTGCGGGCGCGGTGACGGTCTCCCCTGCGGGCGTCTTGGCGTTCACACCCTTGGCGAGCTGCTCGTACACGGTGTCGGCATACAGCCGGGCGACCGCGGGCGAGGAGGCGCCACCGTACTTGGCGACCGCCTGGTACCACTTGCCCGCGTCCTTGCGGGCGGTGGCGTCCAGCTTGAGCTCGTCGGCGAGGGCACGCAGCACGGCCGCGCCGCCCGCGATGTTGGCCGCGTCGTCCGACTTCAGCGCCGAAGCGGACTTCTTCGTCAGCGTGGCGGCCTTGTCGAGGGTCTTGGCGGTGACCAGGTGCATCACGCCATAGCCGCCGTCGGCGCTCGGCTGGCCCTGGTGCCCGTCCAGGTGGGTCTCGGAGTAGGCCACCGAGACCAGCAGGTCACGGGGCACCTCGTACGTCGAGGCCGCCTTGATGAACGCGTCGGTCATCGGATCGGCGGCCGCCGCCCCGGCCGGCTGCCCCACCAGCATCGACAGGGGCAGAACGGCGGCGCCGGTCAGGAGAATGCGCAGGTTCAAGGGGGTTCAGCTCCCGCAGTGCTCGGACGGGCTGTTGTACGTGCTGGATCCGGCCTTGCC